>CACXHC010000208.1 GCA_902767285.1 uncultured Ruminococcus sp. | reverse complement strand
TCGTTGAACAACATAAAAATTATATAGTAAAAGTTTTTTTTGCTTCTTTTTTTTTCAAAAAAAAGAAGAGAAAATAAGCAACAAATTTTTTTGTCAAAAAGAGGTTTTTGAGAAAATATTTCGTATATATAATCAGACAAAAATAATAAAGATGCTCCATACCGGAACTTTTTCGGTTTCTATATAAAAAAATTACCCAAGTTTGTCAAAAACAAAAAAATTTTTTTAAATGCTATTGACAAACATAAAAAATCGTGGTAAACTACTATTACTTTTCAATAATGGGGATTTGTACCCGATTTTCGGAAGTTTTTTTATTAAGAACGAGGTTTTTTCTAATTTTTAGCGTATATATATTGTGTAAGGTTCTTTACACAATAATTTGTTATATTTTAGGTGGTGTTAGCAAAAAAACATAGATTCTCTAAAAAAATATAAGCGGAAAAATAACAGATTTACCGAAAAATCGAATACTATGCGGTTTGTAGGGGTCTGATAATATAGATGTACTTAATTTTGTTATTTTTATTTGTTTATCGAAAGGAAGTATACTATGGCAGCTTATAATTTAAACAGCGGAACAGTAAACAAAATCCTTACCAAAATCAATGAGGATTACATGCTCGGTGAGAACATTACCGAAAAGTACTTGGAAAAGATCATTGCCAAATACAACTGCTCATCTGATGTGACAGAGAGAATCTATGAATTTCTTAACGATAAAGACATCGAAATAGAAATCGAAAATGATGAACTGTCTGCTAAGAGCGGTGAGAAAACTTCTTCCGACACGGAAAACTTGTACAAACTCTATATACAAGATATTAGCAGGTACAAGCTCCTCACGGCTGAGGAAGAAAGAGAACTCGCTGTCAGAATCCAAAACGGCGACCCAAAAGCCAAGGAAATCTTCGTCAACTCCAATTTAAGACTGGTTGTTGACATCGCAAAGAGAGAAACAAAATTTGACAAAGGTTCACTTCTCGATGCAATTCAGGCAGGCAATCTCGGTCTTATCAAAGCTGTTGATCGTTTTTCCGGAGAGAAGGGGACACGATTCTCCACATACGGCTCTTTTTGGATAACTCAGGCAATCAGGAGAAACAGAGAGATGAACTCTCGTAACATCCGGCTTCCAAGTCATGTTTACGAGTCCATGACATTGGTAAATAAATTCCGCAGAAAATACTATGCCGAAAACGGAATCGAACCGACAGTTCAACAAATCTCCAACTACACAGAGTTCTCTGCGGACAAAGTAATCGAGTACCTCGGATACTTACAAGACACAGTGTCTCTCTCAAAACCGCTTGGTGATGAGGACGAGGGATTTTTGTCTGACACCGTTGCTGATAAGTCCTCACCTGCTCCCAACACCAAATGCGAAAAAACAGAGCTGGAACAAAAACTCCGAGCATCTTTTAGGCACCTCAGCGAACGAGAGAAGGTAGCAGTTATACTCAGATTCGGTCTTGAGGACGGCAAGATGTGGACACTTGAGGCAATAGGAAAAAACCTGGGTGTATCCAGGGAACGTGTACGCCAGATACTCAATAAAGCTCTGATAAAACTCCGCACAAAAGCAGGATCAGAATTGATAGATTATCTGGGCGACTGATAATCCGTAGCTAAGTATTCATTCAATAAATGTACGAGTTCCAAGAGCCGAGCTTTTGGAACTCGTGTGTTCAGTAAGCAAAGTACAATAAATAAAATGGTGCCTTTACTTTTAGGGGGAGTTCGTCATGGTTTTCGATAGTAACGAAAAGAAAAAAGTTGCCAAAGTAATAGTTCAAGCCCAAACTTATAACTGCCTAACATTGCAGACTTTAGTCGAATTAGCAATACTGGAAGATTTGGATCTCGTTCAGTTTACAGAGGTTCTCGACAATCTGAGAAATATTGGAATAGAAATACTGTCGGGCGATGACTCAGACGGAGTTATCGTGTCGGAGATAGAAGAGCTTAGAGATGTCGAGCCTGCTTGTAAAGATGAGCCAATCGCAATATCGGTAAAAGATAACTTCGCACCGCAGATAAAAAGCGTATACGTTCCTTCTTTCGATACAGTCAGCTTCTCACAGCTTGATATATGCGAAAAAGATGCCCTGTTGAACAATATATGCAATATCAGTGAAGGTCATGTCGCCAATTCTCGTAAATTATATCAAAGGTATAAGATGTCCAATCATCAATATTTTCTTATACTGTGGAAAATCAGCAGCGAATACCTCAAAACCGCAAAAGCGGCGAGAGAAGAGCCGGAAAAAGACCAATACTGCAAAGTCGGCTGATAAAAATATAATAATACAATAAGGAAGGAAATCCAATATGTCCTCAAGTACATCTGATAAAAAATCAATCCTCAGAGATCTGGCTGAGAAAGCTAAACGCAAAGGAAGCATAACAAATAAGGAGATCCTTGATGCTATGGGTGAAATAGATTTTGATCCCGAACAGCTTGAGAAATTCTATGATGCACTTGAATCTGCCGGAATAGAAATAATAGACGATTTCGACGATAATCAGTTTGAAAACATAGAACACGAACTCGCTGTAAGCAGTGACGGAGCAAACGGAGACTCGGGGGAAAGCTCACTTGCAATAGATGACCCCGTAAAAGTATATCTTAAGGAAATAGGTAAAGTTCCTCTCCTGAGTTCCGAGGAGGAAATAGACCTCGCTATAAGAATAAAAGAAGGCGATGCTGCGGCTAAAAAAAGACTCTCTGAAGCTAATCTAAGACTTGTCGTAAGCATAGCCAAAAGATACCTTGGAAGAGGTATGCAGTTTCTTGACCTCATTCAAGAAGGAAATCTTGGACTGATAAAAGCCGTAGAGAAATTCGACTACACAAAAGGCTTTAAATTTTCCACATACGCCACATGGTGGATACGTCAAGCCATAACTCGTGCAATTGCAGATCAGGCAAGAACAATAAGGATCCCTGTACACATGGTCGAAACTATCAACAAAGTGAAAAAAGTTTCCAGTCAACTTCTGCACACAAACGGTCACGAGCCTTCAGCCGAAGAAATAGCGTTTGAAATAGATATGCCTGTTGATAAAGTACGAGATATAATGAGAATAGCCCAAGAGCCAGTCTCATTGGAAACACCAATCGGAGAGGAAGAGGATTCACACCTTGGCGATTTTATACCCGATGATGATGCACCCGCTCCCGCAGACGCAGCAAGCCATACTATGCTCAAAGAGCAGTTGAGCGAAGTTCTCGATACACTTACCCCCAGAGAGAAAAAAGTCCTCATTTTAAGATTTGGTCTTGAGGATGGCAGTCCCAGAACTCTTGAGGAAGTCGGCAGAGAGTTTAGAGTGACCCGTGAACGCATAAGACAGATTGAAGCTAAAGCTTTGCGTAAACTTCGCCATCCCACAAGAAGCAAAAAATTAAAGGACTTTTTAGATTGATATTTTGTGCAGTGAAGAACAAAGGGACATCCGAAACGTTCTTCACTGTTTTTTTATATGGAAGTGATAATATGAAAACTTATGAATCCGTTGAAAAAATGTTGGACAAAATAGTTGATGAAACACCTGCTGAACTATATAAAAATTTATCGGGAGGAGTTATTCTTTCCGAAGATATTAAATTTCATCCCAAAAGTATTCCTAATCGTCCGTTATATATCCTTGGCGAGTACCATAACGAAACAACCGGAAAATATATCGTTATATATTACGGCTCGTTCAATGTTGTTTTCGGACATTTGAACGATACTGCTTTTTATGAAAAACTTCGTCATACATTCGCACACGAAATGAGGCATCATGTAGAATCCCTTGCGGGTGTGCGTGATTTAGAACGCTTTGACGAAGAACGTTACGGAAAATACGTTATGGGAGTAGATATAGCCGAATTTCATGAACCACCTATATTATAATTGTGAGACTTGATGTTTTTTTGTAATTTCTTTTATTGCATCTTGACTTTTTTAAATAATTGTATTATCATCTATAAGGAATAATCTAATTATATTTGTAAAATAAAGTACAGTTCGTAATTTTTATGTCGTAAAAGAACCAAACCTACGCTTGTTTGAAAGGCTTGGTTTTTTGTTTCTTTTTGAGTGGGTTTTTGAGAGGAAAAGAACAGAACAGGTATTATAAAAAATTTTAAAAAAGAGATGTGAAAAAAGGGTGTGTGAATTTGAGAAAATACATTATTAAAGGCGGAAACCCTTTGTACGGAAAAATTGAAGTTAGTGGTTCAAAAAATGCCGCACTTGCCATTCTTCCGGCTGTTATTCTTTGTGACCAGGAGTGCATAGTAGAGGGTGTTCCCAAAATTAAAGATGTTGGTATCATGATTGAATTGCTTCGTCTCTTAGGTGCAAAAATTTCCACAATTGCGGGAGATGAATCAAGACTTAGAATAGATCCTACCAAAATAAATACTTGTAGACTTACCGGCAAGAGAGCAACCGAACTTGCAGGCGAGATGAGAGCTTCTTATTATTTGCTCGGTGCGTTGATGGGAAGATTCGGCGAAGCGGAAGTTCCTTCTCCGGGCGGTTGTTCATTCTGTTTCAGACCGATGGATCAGCATGTAAAGGTTTTCAGAGCGTTGGGCGGTACTTGTGACGATATAACCGAAGAAAACTGGCAAGATCCTGTTATAATAGAAAAAGTTGAACGTACAAAAGAAAAGGTAACAATCGCATTTGGTACACCTTCGGTCGGAGCAACAATGAACGCTATTTTGGCAGCTGTTAAATCTAATGGCAAGACCGTAATCAAACAAGCTGCAAAAGAACCTCATGTTGTTGACCTTGCAAACTTTCTCGCCATTATGGGTGCGAACATCATTGGTGCAGGAACCGACACTATCATAATACATGGTGTTGAGTATCTTCGTGGTGCAACTTATACTATAATTCCCGATCAGATAGAAGCGGGAACATATATGGCTGCCGTTGCCGCTACTTCCGGTGCTGTAACGCTTACGAATGTTATACCTCAGCATTTGGATTCGATAATAGAAAAGTTCATTGACATAGGTGTCAGTATAACAGAATATTCGGATTCGATCTATATTGAAAGAAAAGCATCCGAAACGTTTAAGGGCTGTAAGATAACAACAGAAGCTCACCCGGGATTCCCTACCGATATGCAGTCGCAATTTGCTGCCATGCTTACATCTGCTGTGGGAGAAAGTGAAATAGTAGAACACGTTTGGCAACAAAGAGCCGCTTATGTGCGTCAGCTCAAAAAAATGGGGGCTAATGCCGAGATTCTTGACAAAATAGTTATCAAAATAAAGCCCATGGAAAAAGGAAAAAAACTGCAAGGTGCAAAGCTCAATGCACTTGATCTTCGTGCAGGTGCAGCAATTGTTATTGCCGGTCTTATCGCAGAGGGTACTACGGAGATAGGGCATGTCGATATAATTGAACGAGGATACGAAAATATGGTCGCAAAACTAAGCAAACTTGGTGCAAACATCAAGGTCGTTGAGTGCGATATTTGCGATGATATTGTCGATATTGATGATCAATAAAAATCAGCTTGCCGGCTGTTCGCAAAAGTTGAACAGCCGGCATTTGCAGTAAATAAAGCAAAATACAGCGAAAGAAGGATTAAAAAAGTGGCAAAGCTGATACCGCTTTTCAGTGGAAGCTCGGGCAACAGTTATTGTTTGTCGAGTGGCGGAAGTACAATTCTTATTGACATGGGTCAGAGTGCAAAAAAAATAACCGAAGCATTGGATTCTAATGGGGTAAATATCAAAAAAATAGAGGCTATATTTATAACTCATGAACATACAGACCATGTTAAAGGATTAAGGGTTTTTGCCAATAGGCACGGTATCCCGGTTTACATGAGTCAGGGAACAAAAGACACCGTTAAAAAAAATAATTATGTTGATGAAAAAACTCGCTGTAATGTTATAGAAAGAGGCGGATTGGATCTTTCAACCATGCACGTTAGCAGATTCCCAATATCTCACGACTGTGCAGAGGGAATCGGCTTTAAAGTGGATACGGGCAGCAGTACTTTTGCTATCGCCACCGATTTGGGAATAATTTCTTACGAAGTTATAAAAGCGTTGACTGGCTGTAATACTGTTGTTATAGAATCCAATCACGATTTAAATATGCTTCAGATGAGCAGTTATCCGTATATGCTAAAAAGAAGGATCATGTCTGAAAAAGGTCATTTGTCAAATGCCGATTGCTCAAGTTTGCTTCCTCAGCTTGTAAAAAGCGGTACATCAAGATTCGTGCTTGCACATTTAAGCAAAGAAAATAATATGCCCGAAATAGCTTACAGAGAATCGCTTAATATGCTCAACTCACACAATATGAAAATATCAATAGATTTTACTCTCGATGTGGCAGCCGCCGAATCATCGGGTCTTTCGGTGGTGTTTTGAATCATGCTCAAAGTAAATGTTATTTGTGTGGGAAAGTTAAAGGAAAAATATCTAAAAGATGCAGTAAATGAGTATTCCAAACGTTTGGGAACATTTTGTAAATTTTCCGTTGTTGAAGTCGAGGAGGAGAAAGAATCATCTTCGCCGAGCGACTCCGAAATATCAAAAATACTTTCGGTGGAAGGAAAACGCATTCTTTCATACATAGATAAAAATGACCTCGTTGTAGCTATGTGCATAGAGGGAAAACAAATGCCATCGGAAAAATTTGCGGATTATATTTCGAGTTCGGCAGTTGACGGAATAAGCAAAATAGATTTTGTTATCGGTGGAAGCAGGGGGCTTTCGGATGAAGTGAAGAACAGGGCAAAACTCAGAATGTCCATGTCCGAAATGACGTTTCCGCACCAATTGGCGAGAGTCATGCTCTGCGAGCAGATTTACAGAGCTTTTTCAATTGCCGGCGGAACAAAATATCATAAATAACAGTAAAGGAGATTAAATAAGTGGCTTTAGATGGAGTTTTTGTTAGATTTTTGAGCGATGAATTGAAAAATTCGCTTTGCGGAAGCCGAGTTTCTCAAATACATCAGCCGAACAAAGATGAATTAGTTATCGCACTGAGAACATTCGAAGGCAGTCGAAAACTGCTCATCAGCACAAGAGCAAACTCCCCCCGTGTAAATTTTACACAATCAGCTCCCGAAAATCCGCTAACCCCTCCTATGCTGTGTATGCTTCTCAGAAAAAAACTCTGCGGTTCAAAAATTTCTGATGTGCGTCAGCCGAGTCTTGAAAGAATCATTTTTATAGATTTCGATGCAGTCAACGAACTCGGCGACAATGTAAAATATACTCTTGTCTGCGAAATAATGGGACGATACAGCAATGTTATTTTTATTGACGGAGAGCAGACTATAATTGAAGCTTTAAAGCGTGTCGATATAGGCATGACTACTCAAAGAATAGTTTTGCCCGGCATAAAATACACCCTTCCGCCGAGTCAAAACAAATTATCGCTCCTTGATAATACAAAAGAAGAAATCGTTGCCGGAATAGTTTCAAGCAACGAAAAACTCGGCAAGGCTATTTTAAATACGGTGCTGGGAATATCGCCCATTATCAGCCGTGAAATTGAATATCGAATTACAAACGGCTCTGAGATTTGTGCAAATATGCTCAATTCGCAGTATAAAAACCGGCTTAATTACTATATCGAAAAATTAATGAATGATGTTCGCAGTCTTAACGGTTCTCCTTTTTGCATTTATGACGAAAACAATAAACCTAAAGATATGTCATTCATGCCAATAGATCAGTACGGTTCTTTTTATTCGGTGAAAAAAGCAGATAGCTTTTCGGATATGCTCGACAGTTTCTATTTTGAGCGAGATAAGATTGAACGCATGAAAGCTAAATCTCAACAAATTTTGAAGCTGATAACAACGGCATCCGAACGAATCGTCAGAAAAATCAATTCTCAAAAAATCGAACTAAAACAATGTGGCGACAGAGAATATTTGAGAATATGCGGAGATCTTATACAAGCAAATCTTTATAAACTCGAAAAAGGTATGCCGTACGCAGATTTAGAAAATTATTACGATAATCAAAAAATTATCAGAGTTAAACTTGATGTATCCAAAACACCATCTCAAAACGCACAGAAATATTACAAAGAATATCGAAAAGCAAAGACCGCCGAAAAAATTCTTACTGAGCAGATAGAAATTGCTCAAAAGGAACTTGAATATCTTGATAATGTTTTTGATGAGCTTTCGAGAGCCGAGTCCGAAAGGGAACTTGCCGAAATTCGTGCGGAACTCGTTTCGACAGGATACATGAAAGCGAATAAAACAAGCAAGTCCAAAGAGCCAAAACCGCTTCCGCCGATAGAATTTGAAGTTGACGGATTCAAAATTCTTGTTGGAAGAAATAATCGTCAAAATGATGAGCTTACTCTAAAAAAAGCATCTAAAAACGATATTTGGTTTCATGTGAAAGATATTCCCGGTTCGCACACGATTCTTGTAACGGACGGCAGAAATCCAAGCAGCGAAGTAATAATAAAAACTGCATCAATTGCGGCTTATTACAGCAAAGCGAGAGAGGGTTCGCAAGTACCGGTAGATTATACATTAGTAAGAAACGTCAGCAAACCGCAGGGATCAAGACCCGGCTCTGTAATATTCGTAAAAAATAAAACGGTGTATGTGAATCCAAATGATAAAAATTGATTTGCTTAAAAATAAAGGCGATTTTATCTGCTTTGGCAATAACGAAGATTTGCTGAGAGATACAACTGTTTATATAGAAAAATTTGAATATAGTACCGAAAGAGGAACACGCAAGCAGTCCGAAAGTGCAAACGGTCTAAATTTACTGAAATATGCCGTTAACGATAAATTCTCTGAAAATACAGATAATCTGCATATCAAAAAAGGAGATTTTGGCAAGCCTTATTTTGAAAACAGCAATATTTGTTTTAATGTAAGTCATAGCGGAGATTACGTTGCCGTAGCGGTCGGAAAGTGCAGTATCGGGGTTGATGTGCAGATAATAAAATCGGTGAAATACGGTCTTATACGCAAAATATGCGATAGTACAGAATTGGAGTATATAGCAAATTCTGATGACAAAAACAGAGCTTTTATCAGGCTGTGGACTTTAAAAGAAAGCTATGTTAAATGTATAGGCATGGGGCTGTCGTTTCCTATGAACAAAATAAATTTTTCGTTTGCTGAAAAAACATCGAATAAAGATGGCTTTTATCTTGTTAAAGATTATGATGATTTCGTGCTTGCATTAAGTTTACGGGGGTGTTGATAATGAGAAAATTTTATAGATTTGCTTGCTGTGTGTCGGCAATATGTATTTTGATGACAGGATGCAGCAACAACGGCAAAACCGAAACTTCGTCTGTTGCCGAAGTTGTGCAGAGTCAATCCGATACTGAAAGCGAATCTCCGAAAATTGAGGAAGATACAGATATTGGAGAACATAAGGATTATGATAAAGAAAATGCCGAAAGTTATGAGTCGGGCAGTATAATCGTTGTGAATCAGGACGGAAAAAAAAGAGGTCTTGAAACATATACAATGATGCTCGGCGAAGGGTGCCTTGAGTTTTACGCAAATGAACTTAATACTCAAAAACAGCTTTTGGGCAAAAAAGTCAATATGTATTCTATGATAGTTCCCTCGGCGTGTGAATTATATTGTCCGGCAAACGAAAGGTATCGAATCGATAGTCAAGAGGAGATAATAGAAAACGTAAAACAAATGCTTATTGGTGTTGAACAAGTCGATGTTCTCCCAACTCTGAAAAATCATAATGCCGAGGATATTTATTATAGAAGCGACAGCCGATGGACTCCGCTGGGGGCATATTATGCGGCGAAAGTCTTTGCCAAAAAAGCAGATGTTCCATTTGCGGATATTTCGGAATATACTCCAACAAAATCCCGTGATTATATCGGTGATTTACAGTACATAAGCGGCCCTCAGGCATACTCGGACTTTCAGGCAACGCCCGATAAATTTTCTTTTTACGCACCCAAGGCAAAATATACCACAAACTATTATGACGAAAATTTCAAATATCTTGTTACCGATAATTTTTACAGTGAAGTTTCGGAAAACAGTACTTCTCTTTTTGACGGATATTATGCCGGCGGTTATTACTCTCTCAAAATAGATACGGATGTTCAAAACGAGCGAAAAGTAATGATAGTCAAAGATGAGTTTGGTACACTTTTTCCGATGTTTCTTACAAGCTCTTTCAGCGAAATATATGTTGTTTCCTACACTTACACTGAAGCAAATCTCATCGAAATGATAAAAGAGTTCGGCATAACAGACGTCATCTATGTTATGAATACTTTTCCTGTTACGGATACGAGAGTTTATTCAATAGAAACACTTCGTACACAGGCAACACATGGTTCTTTGAAAGATGACGCCCCCGATTCTGATTCTGAAACCGATTCGGATTCTAATACGGATAAATTGAAATCTTCGGATAAAGATACCGATACTATCGAGTATATCTATGATGTAGGAATAAATAATCAAGTCGGCGTTATTGAACACTCGGATGAGGACGACAATAACGAAATTTCCGAAATTAACAACGATAATTATGATAACGAAAATTTTGATAATGATGATAACGGAAATATTGATAATGATTATGAGGATAATGCCGATTATGGTGATTATGACGAAGATTAAACAAATTAAATATTGACAAATACCCCTTTTCGGGTTAAACTAATAGTATAAATTGCATACATCTCCTGTCTTATATTGGGTGGGAGATTATTATTTTTTGGGAGGTGTTTGGTTTGAACGATTCAAAAGACACAGACGTTTCAGAGAACAAACCCGATATAGAGGAACTTGCCGAAAAAGCAATAAATTATATTTCCGAACGAAAATACTCGGAACTGAAATTGTTTCTTGTTGATATGAATCCGGCGGATATAGCCGAACTTATGGAGGAACTTCCCGAGAGAAATTTGCCAATAGTTTTCAGAATACTTCCCAAGGAGCTTGCAAGCGAGGTCTTTGTTCATATAGAAGGCGATACAAGAGAGGTACTTATTGCATCTTTTAGCGATAAAGAACTGAAAGAAGTGTTTGACGAGCTTTATCTTGACGATACTGTTGATATTATTGAGGAAATGCCGGCATCTGTTGTTAAAAGAATCCTCAAACACGCTGCCCCCGATATGCGTGAAGAAATAAATAAACTCCTAAATTATCCTAAGGACAGTGCGGGTTCTATAATGACTCCCGAGTATGTCGATTTAAAAAAAGACCTCACAGTTGAGGAGTCATTCAGACGTATCAGAAGAACTGCTCTCGATAAAGAAACAATTTATACTTGCTATGTTCGTGACGATAACCGAAAACTCATAGGGCTTGTTACCGTAAAAGAATTGCTTGTTGCAGATTATCACGATAAAATCAGCGATATAATGGAAACCAATGTAATAAGCGTTCGCACAACGGATGACCGAGAAGAAGTTGCAAATATGTTTTCCAAATACGACTTTCTCGCCATGCCCGTTGTTGATAATGAAAACCGTCTTGTCGGTATAGTAACGTTTGATGATATTATGGACGTTATGCAGGACGAGGTTACGGAGGACATCGAAAAGATGGCGGCTATCTCGCCGACTGATAAGCCGTATACGAGAATGAATCCTCTTGAGTTATGGAAAAAGCGTATTCCGTGGCTTCTGCTCCTCATGATTTCGGCGACATTCACAGGTATGATAATTACATCATTTGAAGAGGCATTGGCTAAGTTCGTTATATTGACATCGTTTATACCAATGCTGATGGATACGGGCGGAAACAGCGGAAGTCAGGCATCTGTTACGGTTATCCGAAGCCTATCTCTTAATGATATAGAATTTTCCGATTTGCCGAAAGTAGTTTGGAAAGAAATTCGAGTCGCACTGCTGTGTGGTTCTACTTTAGCGACGGCGAATTTTTTGAAACTGCTCACGATTGACAGAATGATTTTGGGTCACAGCGAAATAACAGTACAGGTTGCGTTTGTTGTTTGTATAACGCTTGTTGCAACGGTAGTTTGTGCAAAGGTGATCGGCTGTTCGCTTCCGATTATCGCTCAAAAAATCGGATTTGACCCGGCTGTTATGGCGAGTCCGTTCATCACAACGCTTGTTGATGCCGTATCGCTGGTAATATATTTCAGAATTGCAACGATTCTGTTGCATATATAGAGGGAGTTTTTAAAATGGAACTTGAAATTTTGATGAAAAATCTTGAAAAAAATAACATGAAACCTTATTATTGCGAAAACAGTCAAGAGGCGTTGGAACTTGTAAAAACGCTTATTCCCGAAGGCTCGGTTGTAACGCACGGCGGTTCGGTTACGATTGCCGAAATAGGTGCTGTTGATTTGGTATCCAACGGTAATTACAAATATCTTGACAGAAGCAAGTGCAAAACCGATGAGGAAAAACAGAAAATTTACAGAGATGGTTTCTTTGCAGACGTGTATCTTACAAGCTCAAATGCGGTTACTGAAAACGGCGAGTTGTATAATGTTGACGGTAACGCAAACAGAATCTCAAGTATCGCATTCGGCCCGAAAAGCGTTATAGTTGTCGTTGGAGTTAACAAAATCGTTAAGAATCTTGATGAAGCAATATACAGAGTTAAAACTATCGCTGCTCCGAAAAATACAGTAAGACTCGGGCTTGATACATATTGTTCCAAAAACGGAAAGTGCGTCAGCCTTAATATGGAGTGTCCCAAAATGTCAGACGGCTGTCACAGTCCGCAGAGAATTTGCTGTTCTTATCTTGTAAGCGGTCAGCAGAGAGAAAAAGACAGAATCAAAGTTATTATTGTAAACGAATCTCTCGGATACTGATTTTTATGTATTTGCACGAATCCGACTGCATAAGAGGGCAGTCGGATTCGTGTCTGTAATTTATATTTCAAAATTCGGACGAAGTGTCAAATCGGTTATACGCATTTTTTCCGAGTGCTGTTTTTGCTTGTCTTGATTGCAGTTATCGGATTTGTTATCGCAATCTGTCGGCTTAACTGCGGTAAATTCTTTTGTATCGCAGTTCTTTTTATTTTTCTTTTTGCTCAAGTTAATCACCTCGCTTGATATTATTATTCCGTATGTTCAAAAAATTATGCTGTAAGGAAATATTACAATAATATGAAAAAATTACCTTCTTGCTTTATTGATGAAATGAAAAATCTTCTTTCAGACGAAGATTTCGATAAATATATTGAATCATTCAACGAAAATTATTATAGAGGTATTCGCATAAACACTCTCAAATGCACAGTTGAAAAAGCGTGCAGTCTGTTGCCTTTTGAAGTAACTGAAACGCCGTTTTGTGATACCGGATTTTATATTCCGCATGATGTAAATATCGGATCGATGGTTCTTCATCATGCGGGGGCATTTTATTCGCAAGAGCCGAGTGCCATGTCAGCGGTGACAGTTCTCGATGTCAAAAAAGGCGATAGAGTATTGGATTTGTGTGCTGCTCCCGGGGGCAAATCCACACAAATCGCCGCCGAGCTTGACGGAACAGGTCTTTTGTGGAGCAACGAAATTGTCAAAAATCGTGCGAACATTCTGTTGTCGAATATCGAGAGAATGGGAATCAGAAATGCGGTTGTGTCGAGTTGCTATCCCGAAGTTTTGTGCAGAAATCTCCCCGAATTTTTTGACAAAATTTTGGTTGATGCTCCTTGTTCGGGAGAAGGAATGTTCAGAAAGGACGAAAACGCAATATCAGAGTGGAGTTCCGAACATTCCAAAGCGTGTGCCGAACGTCAGTTAGCTATTCTCGAAAGTGCGAGTCAAGCATTAAAAGAGGGCGGAGAAATGGTGTATTCAACTTGTACATTCTCTTATATCGAAAATGAAAATGTAATTGAGCAGTTTCTTGCCCGTCACAGTGATTTCGAGCTTGTTGACAGCGGTGTTTCGTTTGGCAGACCGTCAATGCAGAAGGCTGTACGGATATTTCCGATGGACGGCGGAGAGGGGCATTTCGCCGCAAAATTACGCAAAAAAGGCGATTTAATAGAAAATATCGTGAATACCAATACTCCTCATAATATAAAAAATCCCGATTTACAAAATATCTGCCGAATGTATG
>CACXHC010000207.1 GCA_902767285.1 uncultured Ruminococcus sp. | reverse complement strand
TATATATTTTTTCGTCGTACTCTTCAGTTTCTTCAAACAAATATGCCTGAAATCCAAACCTTGACGGTACTTCTTTCAAAAAGACAACTTCTCCGATGCTTTTCATGTCTGCATCGATAAGATGATACAGTTGCCCGACATTTAGCCGATCTTCATGAAAGATCTTACCGTTACCGAGATAATCATGCTCATTGGCTATACATCTGATTATACGTGGGGTGTTGTCATATACATTGATTCTCTTTGTCATTCCCATTATATCACTCCGTTTCTGTTTCAAAGACATTTTCCCGCAGCTTGTGGTTTGCAAGAACTGCGACAAGGCGTTTGTATTTTATCGGGTCTGTCTGAATTTCGAGCAGAACTATCCACGCCCTGTATTCGGGTCTGTGAAGGCTGCCGAGAAACTCATAGAACAGGTCTTCAAAGAAATAAGTCTTATCCTGAAATTTTGCTATTACTTCGACAAGACGCTCCTGCCATTGTGCAATCTCGGTGTTGTAATCTTCGATGTTCAGGATATCTTTGAATTGTGCCGACAACTCTTTCAGCCACGCTTTTGCCGCAAAACTAATGACAATGTCATCGCACTCGCCCCACAAATAGAGTCTGTCGTCGGAGTAGATATCAAAAAAATCATCGGTACAGAGCGTATCGTTATCGGTCGTTATCTCGAACTGCGGCTCTTTTTCAATGTTTACGGTTGTTCTGCCTTTTACCTGTGTCCACAGCTCCCAAAAGTTCCTGTTATACATCTCCGAAATCAGCTTGACGGTTATAGGTGCCTGAATAAGCTGGAAGAAAACGAACGACTGCTCATTTTTATCTTCCTTCAATTTTTCCTTAGCTTCATCATCGTAGGTGAGTATTTCCAACAGATGATGGATTTGACTATCTTCATCGAGAGTGGAGCTTGCTCTGTACTTGTTAATAGACTTTCTGTTTATTTCTATTAGGTTAAACAAAGACAACCCTTTGGAAAGATCATAGGTACTGTTATCGCCGCACAACTCTTCAAGCGTCTGTATAACTTCGTGTTCTGCCATGTACACGCAAAGATATTTGTTGTAATCTATTGTATCACCGCAAAAAGAATCCAATACATCGTCATACTGTTTATCAAATTCATCTTTTATGTTCTCTGACAAATACTCGTAAATATTCCAAATGTTTTGTCTGCGCATTAAATGAAGATCGTCCCGACCGAGAATATATCTAATCCACTGAATTGTTGGGAGAACCATATCAGGCAAGCTGTTCATGGTGAAATAGAACTCATCGGAATACAGCTCGGCGAGAATAAATAATGAGTAAATTGCCTTGTTGAACTGAGCTTTTCCGACAAAACAGCCGAAAGGCTTGCATTTGTCAATAATAAATCCCGATTGCAACCAACCGTTCTCTTCAAAATAGCTGTGAGAAAGCTCCGCACGAGTGCCTTCAAATTTCGGAATTGAGATCAGATGAAGCTCTTTCCCAAAAAGGAGAACGGTGCTTTTTGAAAACAAACCGCCGTATTTCACTATCTTTTCTGCATCTTCCAGAAACGGAGCTTTTTTTATCTTCCGGTATCTTTAAATTTCCATACTCATAAATTGATCCGCTCATAACATCACATCCTTCATTGTTTCCCAAAAACCTTAGTACGCAGATCTTTGTTTGCAAGCACCGCCGTTAACTGCTTAAATCGACTCGGTTCGGATTCATATTCTTTCAGTAGAATAAGCCATGTTCTGTACTGCGGTTTATGAAAATTGGAGAGAAATTCGTAAAACAGGTCTTCAAAAAAGTTTGCTTTCTTATCAAGTTCCGAAAGCAGCTCGATGAGTCTTCGCTGCCATATGAAAGTGTCTGGTGCGTCGTCACAGGGAGTTTGTAAAGGATTAATTTTTTCGTATTCATCGTGTAAATAATCAAACCATGCCTGCATTTCATCACTATAGCAATCCAATAAAATAAGCATAGCTTGACAAACGTGGTAAAATAAAGATAGAGGTGATAACCATGTTGAGTCAAGAAAAAC
>CACXHC010000206.1 GCA_902767285.1 uncultured Ruminococcus sp. | reverse complement strand
TTGCCGTTGTTATCGGAATCGCCGTTGCCACCGTTACCGCCGTTACCGCCGTTGCCGTTGTTATCGGAATCGCCGTTGCCACCGTTTCCGCCGTTTCCGCCGTTGCCGTTGTTGTCGGAATCAGGATTATTGCCACCGTTTCCGCCGTTTCCTCCGTTGCCGTTGTTGTCGGAATCAGGATTATTGCCACCGTTTCCGCCGTTGCCACCGTTTCCGCCGTTACCGCCGTTGCCGTTGTTATCGGAATCGCCGTTGCCACCGTTTCCGCCGTTGCCGTTGTTATCGGAATCAGGATTATTTCCACCGTTTCCGCCATTTCCGCCGTTGTTGTCGGAATCGCCGTTGCCACCGTTGTTGTCGGTATCGGAATTATTCCCGTTATCGGAATCCGAATCATCAACAAACCAGTCATCATCTGTCGGCGAATCACCAAGCAGAACATATTTTATATGATAATACTCCGCATATTCTTTTGCGGTTGAATTATCGTAACAATAAATCACCAAATCGGGACAATCAGCAAAAACATCTTTCTCCATCGAAAGTCCCGTATTAGGAATAAACACTCTTTCCAATTCTGTACAGCCTCTGAATGCCGAATCGTAAACTTTCATGAGCGAATCGGAAATATCGAAATCCGTAATAGAAATACAGTTTTTAAATGCGGACTCGCCTATCATCTCAACAGAATCCGGAATAACAAGACTTTTGAGCGAAGAGCAGTCTGCAAACACGCTGTTGCCTATGTGATCCAAAGAACTCGGAATTGTCAGGCTAACTATACCCGAACAGCCTTCAAATGCATAATCGCCGACTTCGGTAACCGAACTCGGAATAGCAATCGTTTTTATTGACGAGCAATCCGAAAAAGCATGATTTCCTATGGTTTTAACAGAATTTGGTATAGATAATTTTGAAATTGACGAACAGCCCTCAAAAGCGTGGTCGCCGATTTCCGTAATATTGCGTGGAATCGTCAGATTTTGGAGCGATGGACAAGACGCAAACACAAATTTTCCGATTTTCTTTATTGCACTGGGAACTTTTATACCCGTAAGCGATTTACAACCGCAAAATGCAAAATCGCCCAATTCGCTCACACTATCGGGAATACCTACCGACTGAATCGATGAACAAAATTCAAATGCACCTCTGCCGATTTTCTCCACAGAATCGGGAATACTTAAATTTTTAAGAATAAGACAGCTTTCGAATGCGGAGTCGCCTATCTCTTTGAGCGAATTACCCAAACTGACTCCCTTTAGCGATTTGCACCAATGAAAAGCCGAATCGCCTATTGTCGTAACCGAATCGGGAATAACAATTCCGGTAAGATTGAAACATCTTTCAAATGCCGAGTCGCCTATATATTCAAGTTCGCTCGGAAGTTTAACGCTTTTTATCGAGAGATTTCGCTCAAAAGCCGAACCGCCTATCGAGAGAACTTCTTCGGGAATAACAACATTTTCTTCTTTGCCCTTATATTTTATAAGAACATTGTTGCCGGCAATAACAAATTTGTTCGGATTTTTTTTGAGCCATGCTGTGCCGTCAAACGCATTACTTCCCACTATTTCGACAGAATACGGAATTTTGAGATTTTCGAGAGACACACAGCCGTTGAAAGCGTTACTTTCTATTGACTTGACCGAATTTGGAATTTTGATGCTTTCGAGAAGAGTACAATCCGCAAATGCCGAATTACCTATGGAAACAACACCGTCGGGGATTAAAACACTCTCCACAAAAGAACAATCGGCAAAAGCATAATTTCCGATTCTGCTTACCTCATATCCGCCAAGCGTTGCGGGGATCTCAACATCAACGTTTCCCCCGGTATACTCGATGATTTCGGCAGTTTCGTCATCTAAAACCTCGTACTCAAAATTGATGCTGCTTCTGCCTGCTTGGTTAACAGCGATATGCACCCCGGACGGGTTTTCGGCTTGTGCTGCCAATACTGTTGTTACTGTTGATGACATCAACAAGGCTCCCGCCAAAACCAAAGCTAACAATTTTCTTTTTACCATTTTTTACACTTCCTTTTATCATTTATATTTTTTTTACAGAATAGTAAAACAAATATAATATCAACATTGACATTATAACATTTTTGTAACCAAAAAGTCAATAGCGTTACAGAAATTATGAGTATAAAAAAATACATCGTTTTTATATGTATAAATAACAAAAAAACTCCCCCGAATCGCTTCGGGGGAGAAATTTGTTAATTAACCGAAAAATCGAAATTAATCAAACTTGATTGTGATTTCTACCTTTTTACCGTTAAGACGATCTACGCCCGGGTTTGCAAGGTCTACGGAGAAACGGAGAACCGAAACAGAGTCGCCTGCGTCAACAGTGTTATCTGCGTTTACGTCTGCGGCTGTTTCCTGACGCTGTGTGAACTCTTCCATAGATACAGAATATCTGAGAACTTTGTTTGCATCGTTAGCTGTGATATTCTCGTCATCATCTATGTCACCGAACATGATTGTAATTTTTGTACCGTCCTGCTTGCCGGTGTCGGTATTAGGGGTAGTATCGGTATCGGAAGTCTTAGTTTTGTCTGTGTCGGAAGCCTTCGGCTTGTCTGTGTCAGAAGTCTTAGTCTTATCTGTGTCAGAAGCCTTCGTTTTATCTGTGTCGGAAGTCTTAGTCTTATCCGTATCAGAAGTCTTAGTCTTATCTGTATCGGATGTCTTGTGAGTATCGGATTCTACAGGCTTGCCGGAATCTGTGTTCTTGTCTGTATCGCTGTTCTTGGGAGTTGTTGCGGAATCTGTTTCGTTATCCTGATTTTCTTTCTTCTGGTCTACGAAATCGGAGTCAACATCTGTATAAGCCTCAACATCTGTGTTGTCAACAGGGTTGTCGTCCTCTACTCTGGGAGCTACTACGGAAGCATAAACCATTGTTGTGTTGGATACATCGAAATCTTTTGTGTTATAATCATAGAATTCGTCAACAATATAGCTCAAAACATCATCGCTGCCCGAAATATCCTTAAGAGCTGTGAAGGAGAATACAACGAGGTCTGTGTTTGCTGTGAGGTCAATACCCTTAGCATCGAACATTGACGACCATCTTACAACGCCACCTTTGGATGCGTCAAGCTGGAAGTGACCTTTCTCGCTGCCGTAACCTACATATTTAAGTGCTTTTGAATCATAGTTGAGCTGTTCAACAATACCGAGTGCTTTTGCTGCATCGATACCTTTGCAGTAAACTTTTACGGTGTTGCCTTCTTTAGCTGTTACCGAAACTTTGCCTTCGCCTCTGGGAACTGTTACTGCCTCTGCTGTTGCAGCTGCGTTTGTAGCGTTCTCGAACGAAACATCGTCCAAATCATAGAAATCTTTTATTGTGTAGTAAATAAGATCTTCGTTTGTTTTAATATCTCTGAGAGCTGTGAAAGTCATTACTGCGATTTCTGTTTCGTTTGTAAGGTCTGCACCTTTTCCGCCCGAAATATCGAAGAGAATGTTCCAAGCAACTCTGCCTTGAGAAGCGTCTGCATCAATAACGCCCAATGAGCTTGCTGCGTCTTTGTTGTATTTGAGTGCCGAAGAATTAAAATCTACAAGGCCCTGAATACCTGCTGCGTTTTTAACGCCTTTAGCTTTGAATCTAACAGTTATGATCTCGCCCTTTTTAGCTGCCGCAGCTACTTTCTTAGCTGTGTCGCCTAAATCTGTAACTGTATCTGTATCGGGTTCGTCTGATGTAATTTTTGCTGTGATTGTGCTTGCCGGAAGGTCATTTCCGTTTGCATCATAGAGTTCTTTAATTGTGTTTGTGCCTATAACGCCGTCAACGTTCTTCTTTGCTGTGAATTTGAAAGTAACGATGTCAGACTCTTTGCCGCCGTTAATGCTTATGCAGTTCCATCTGATTATGCCCTTTGTTGAATTTTCTTCAACCTGAACATTATCGTTGAGTTTGTCACATCCTACATAGTCGAGGAGTGTTGAATCGTATACGAAAGAGTTGGAAACGCCTTCAAATTTCGAAAGGTTGCCGGAGAATGTAACGTTTACTGCATCGCCTTTGCTTGCTTTTGCAGAAACTTTGATTTCTTTGTTGTCAGACGGTACATCGCTGTCGGAAACTTTATCGCCTGAAACTGCTGCTCTGCCCAAGAGTGTATTGAAGGGCTGTGTGTTGAAATCGTAGTCGTAGCAATCTCTTACGGTATTAACACCGCAAGTACCGCTGTTATTCGAAAGTGCCTCAAGTTTTATTTCAACGAGGTCAGTAGCCTTTGTAAACGAAACACCCTTTTTGCCATCGCCAAAGTTTGCGTTCCATTTTACTTCGCCTGCACTTACAGCATTTGCCTCAACACCGCTGTAAACGCCCTTTGCACTTACGAGTTTATATTTTTTGGAATCATACGTGAAGGAGTTTGAAATACCGAGAAGATTCTTTGCATTGTTGATGCTGAGAGTAACTGTTACAATGTCGCCCTTATTTGCATTTGCTGTAACGGTTGTTTCTGCATCACCGAGGTTGATTTCGGAATCAACTTCTGAAGTTTTTTCGCTGGAAGTATCAACTTCCGAAGCCTTTTCAGAATCGGACTGAGGATCAGGAAGCGGACGAGGATTAATTGTGCCGTTGCCTATTCTTGCAAATGCACAGGTGATGTCGTCTGCATCGCTCTTCTCGAAGCTGTTATTCTCCTGAGAACCTGCCGAGTCATCAAGGTCAGCGTTATCATTCATGGATACATCATAGGGCAGGCAGTCCATACCGGACTTACCGCTTGTCATGATAACCAACGCACCAACGCCGTTGCTTGTAACATCGCTCTTTGTTATGCCAAGAGTTTCGTAAGGAATGGACATCTCGTAATGGAAATCCATGGTAGCACTTGTATGACCCTTTGTATTGAAGTCAACCCAAGCTGCGGAATCGTTGCAAACGTCACCAACAACACGGTTGTTGCTCGGGCCGTAAGCACCGTTTATACCATAAATATTCTTGCTGAGAATACCCTTGCCATATTTAAATACGATACCCGAAGTTTTTGCTGTATGTGTTTCAACGGGGTTAAGACCTGCACTTGTACCGCCGTAAACGTACGGGCCGTTTGCACCGTTTGTAGAAACAGCTATAAGGCGGTTAAATGTATTGCTACCGAAGGTTATGCCCGAATCCCAAATCGTGCCACCGGTTGTTGTTTTACCGCTGTTGCCTATTGCATCTGATTTACCAGTATCAAGAGCAATAAAGAACGGGATATTCATATTCATGTAGAGAGTACCTTGTGTAAGAGGATAGTCATCATTCGGAGCAACGACATCCTGAACATTGGTCATTTCCCACATAAGATAAAGATTGCTGTCATCGTATGCTGCGTAGAGTGAATACATATCCAGCCCTACTTCGTACATTGATTTCGGACGATAAACACGGGGGTCATCATTAGCGGTACCCTGTGCAATTTTCATGCTTTCGTCCCAATCGCCTATTTCACCATCAACTGTAATCGTCTTTTCTGCTCCGACTCCTGTTGCGTTTGTTGAGTAGTACTTTGCGAGAGTTCCGGCTCCGGAATCTGTCGCCCCTACAGTAGCGGCATTTGCCGTAACCATGCTGCCGGAAAGTATCAAACCTGCAAGCAAAGCACTCAGGAGTCTATGGTTTCTTTTAGCCATAATAAAATTACCTCCAATCAAAATTTGCGGAATGTTCAAGTTGCCCTTATCCCAACTTTATACATTATATAGTATAAACCCTAAAAAAAAATTTAACAAGTGTTTTTCTGCTATTCCCCAAATTTTGTAGGACTCGTTAAAACGCACTATTCTTTTTTGTACAGATTACCGTTGTGTATCAAAAAACGAATACAAAATCTTAACACAGTTTTCACATTGGATTTTTTAGGGAATTTATTACAAAAAAGCAACGACAAATTAAGCTATTATTCCAATAAATATCGTTATAAAATTAACATTTTTATTTTAATATAATTTTGAATAGAATGGTTTTTCGGCTTTTCATGGTGAAACCACTTTCGTTAAATAAAATACACAAAAATTCGATTTCTATGTTGACTAACTCTAAAAAAAATGTTATCATGATCTGTGATAATAAAATATAGTACTCATTCGGGAAAATTTGGGAGGAAAGGAGTAATTGGGTATGTTTTTTTCAAGTCATCATATACGAAAAGCAACGGCGTTTTTATCTGCACTAACGATTTTTGTATTAAGTTTTTCAACATTCACAACAAAGACATCAGCTGAAGTATTCTTTAGCGGTGACGTTGACATGAACAAGATAATCGACTCAAACGACGCTCTTATAACTATCCGAAGTTCAATTGGATTGGGCATAATTACCGATGAACAAAAAAAGTATGCCGATGTTAATTATGACGGAGTTGTTGACTCCACAGATGCACTGTTGATTCTACAAGTTGCCACAGGTATTATCCCGTACTCGGCAATAGCTCCGAAAACAGATTCCGATACAGATTCAACTTCCGATACAGATTCAATTTCCGATATAGACACAAACTCAGATACAGACACAAACTCAGATACAGATACAGATACAAACTCAGATACGGACACAAACTCAGATACGGACACATCTACACTGGAAACGGACATTGACGGCATAGACACAAAAGCGTTCGCCGATAAAGTAATCGAATTGTGTAACGCCGAACGTGCCAGCCGAAATATTAGTCCGCTTGTGAAGAACAGCAAGCTCACCGAGTTTGCAAGCATTCGTGCAACTGAAATTCAACAGCTCGATGAACACAAAAGACCTGACGGACGTTTATATACATCGCTCCTAGAGGACAACAATTATTATTATATTGCTTGCGGCGAAAACTTGGCTACCGGATTCTCTACCCCCGAAGCCGTTTTCAAAGCGTGGATGGATTCATTAGAGGGACACAAAGAAAATATTATAGGTAAAGGATACAACAGAACAGGTGTAAGCTGTAAAGTTATAAAAGACGAACGTGGACTGCATTTCTTTTGGGCTCAGTTATTCACAAAAGTTCCGATAAATATTCCCGATGAGAAAGCCGTTATAAACGATGTTTTCGCACTTGTAAACAATGAACGCAGTAAAAAAGGACTTGACCCGCTGAGAATGGATCCCGAGCTTACCGAAATAGCACAGATTCGCTCAAGAGATATGACGGTGAAATATGATGCACAGTGTCGTCCTGACGGCACCGACTGGAAAGAGCTTCTTTATGTGAATGATTTTTACGGATATTGTGCGAACAGTTTCGTTAAAAAATAACGAAACCGCCGCTGAAGTTTTCAGAAATTTCAACAGTCAGAGTTCACCAAAATATCTCGACTCAAAACACGAATACACGAGAATCGGTATAGGTCACACATTTGTGGAAAATGATAACAATGCTCACTATTGGGCAATTGTAATCGCAACAGATAATCAATAAATAATATATATAATAATATAATTGAAACACCGCACTTTTGACAGTGCGGTGTTTTGCAGAAGGAGTTTTAGTATTATGGAAATGAAAATCGGAAGAAATGACGCTTGCTGGTGTGGCAGCGGTAAAAAGTACAAAAAATGTCACTGCGATTTTGACGAAATCTTACAAGAGCATAAAATTTTGGGAGAAATAGTTCCCTCAAGAGAACTTATCAAAAATAAGATTCAGATTCAAGGGATTAAGGACAGCGGGGTTATAAATACAGCCGTACTCGACTATGTTGCAGAGAATATTAAACTCGGCTGTACCACCGAAGATATTAACAAATGGGTACATGAAAAAACGGTTGAACTCGGTGCAATTCCCGCCCCATTGAATTACAGAGGATTTCCGAAGAGCGTTTGTACTTCCATAAACGAAGTTGTGTGTCACGGCATACCATCGGCAGACATCGTTCTGAAAGACGGCGATATAGTCAACGTGGATATTTCGACCATATATAAAGGATATTTTTCAGACGCATCGAGAATGTTCTGTATTGGAAATGTCAGTGACGAAAAACGCAAGTTAGTAGACGTAGCAAAAGAAACAGTGCAAAGAGGTCTTGCAGCGGTAAAACCGTGGGGACATTTGGGCGATGTTGCTCAAGCCATAAAAGACCTTGCTCACGAAAACGGATATACGGTAGTTAGAGAAATCGGCGGACATGGCATCGGACTCGAATTTCATGAAGACCCGTGGGTAAGCTATACAACGGATAAGGGTACGGATATGCTCCTCGCTCCGGGACTCTGCTTCACCATCGAGCCTATGATTAACATGGGTACACATCGCATAGTCACCGATTCCAAAGATGGCTGGACTGTCCGCACCGCTGACGGCAAACCTTCGGCTCAGTGGGAAATTCAGATTGTAGTTACCGATAACGGATGTGATGTTATCTCTCATTAAGTTTCTTTTTCTTCTTCTTTTTTTTGAAAAAAAAAGAAGCAAAAAAAACTTTAACTATA
>CACXHC010000205.1 GCA_902767285.1 uncultured Ruminococcus sp. | reverse complement strand
TATAGTTAAAGTTTTTTTTGCTTCTTTTTTTTTCAAAAAAAAGAAGAGAAAAATAGTTGACATTCGGTTTAATATGTGATAGTATATTTAAAAGCAAATATCAGTAAATCGTTGAAGAGGACGGCTTATTTACAGGGGCATTTGACAGAGAGCTGTGTCACCGGCTGAAAGCACAGTAAATGCAGTGATTAAGCACACCACCTCGGAGAGCTTTTCAAAATCGCATTGTGTGTAATAAGAAGAGCCGGTTGGCACCGTTATATGCTGTAATGAGGGCATGGCTTTTCATGCTGAATTTAGGGTGGAACCACGGGTTAATTGTAACTGCGTCCCTTTGCGGAACGCAGTTTTTTTGCGTTTCGGAAAAAATTTCAGAAAAAACAAAAAGGAGAAATTGCTATGATTAATGTAAAACTGGCAGGTCAAGACGTGATAAATCAATATGAAGAAAATATCACGCCTGCCGAAATTGTAAAATCTATCGACAAAAAATTAAGCAAGAAAGTTTGTGTTTGCCGAATCGATGGCGTTGTTTCCGACTTGAGAACTCCGCTCGCAAAAGACTGCTCTGTCGAGTTCTTGACGTTCGATGATGAAGAAGGCAAAAAAGTTTTTTGGCATACGGCATCGCACATTCTTGCACAGGTGGTAAAACATCTCTATCCTAACGCTAAATTGGCTATCGGCCCGGCAATAGACGGCGGTTTCTATTACGATTTCGAGGTCGAGAAATCATTCGCTCCCGAGGATCTTAAAAAAATCTGCAAGGAAATGAAGAAAATCGTAAAAAGAGGTATTCCGATAGAACGTTTTGAACTTGCTCCCGATGAGGCTATAAAACTTATGGAGGAGAAGAACGAGCCTTATAAAGTTGAACTCATAAAAGAACACGCCGGTAAAGGCGAAAATATTTCGTTCTACTCTCAGGGCGATTTTACAGATTTGTGTGCCGGCCCTCACCTTATGAGCGTTTCTCCCGTTGCTGCTGTTGAACTTACGGCTTGCACGGGTGCTTACTGGAGAGGCGATGCTCAGAATACTCAGCTTTGCAGAGTTTATGGAACGGCTTTCCCCGAAGAGGAAATGCTTCAGGAACATTTGAAAAAAATCGAAGAGGCTAAAAAAAGAGATCATAATAAACTCGGAAGAGAACTCGAACTCTTTACAACGGTCGATTATATCGGTCAGGGCTTGCCAATATTGCTCCCAAAAGGTGCGAGAATAATTCAGCTGCTCCAGCGTTTTGTTGAGGACGAGGAGCAGAAAAGAGGTTGGTTATTAACAAAAACACCGTTTATGGCTAAAAGCGACCTCTATAAAATTTCGGGTCACTGGGATCATTACAAAGACGGTATGTTCGTTTTGGGCGATGAAGAAAAAGACAAGGAAGTTTATGCACTCCGCCCGATGACGTGTCCGTTCCAGTATCAAGCATATCTCAACAAACAGCGTTCTTACAGAGATCTTCCGCTGAGATATAACGAAACGTCCACGCTCTTCAGAAACGAGGCAAGCGGTGAAATGCACGGTCTTATAAGAGTCCGTCAATTTACGATTTCCGAAGGACATCTCATGTGCCGCCCCGATCAGCTTGAGGACGAGTTCAGAAAGTGTCTTGAGCTTACAACGTTCATGCTCAAAACACTCGGTCTTTATGAAGATGTGTCGTACCGTTTTTCACAGTGGGATTCCAACGACAGAGCTAAATATATAGGCACGCAGGAACAGTGGGACGAGGCTCAGGGAATAATGAAAAATATCCTCGATGATCTCGGTCTTGATTATAAAATCGGTATAGGCGAGGCGGCTTTCTACGGCCCGAAACTCGATATTCAAATAAAGAACGTTCACGGCAAAGAAGATACGCTCATCACGATTCAAATTGACCAGATGCTTGCAGAAAAATTCGGCATGGAATACGTCGATAAAGACGGTTCTAAAAAGAATCCGTATATCATTCACAGAACGTCAATCGGCTGTTATGAAAGAACACTCGCTCTTCTTATCGAAAAATATGCGGGTGCGTTCCCGATGTGGCTTGCTCCGGTTCAAGTTAAACTTCTCACGATTGCCGACAGACACGTTGATTACGTCTACGATATAAAAAATAAACTCGAAGAAAAAGGTCTGCGTGTTGAAGTCGATGACAGAAGCGAGAAAATCGGCTACAAAATAAGAGAAGCTAAAACAAAAGACAAAGTGCCGTATATGATAGTTTGCGGTGATAAGGAAGTCGAAAACGGCGTTATTTCGGTACGTTCGAGAAAAGACGATAATCTTGTTTCTATGTCCGTTGATGAGTTTATCGAAAAAGCTCTCAAAGAAATCGAAACGAAACAATTATAATCAATAATTTATGAAAATAAAAACGGCGGGTGAAAAAAATTCCCCGCTGTTTTTGTTGAAATTTCAAAAATAAAATAAAAAAAATCCCCGAAGTTATTACTCCGGAGAAAGTGCGAGTGACGGGACTTGAACCCGTACGTCATGCAACACACGCCCCTCAAACGTGCCTGTCTGCCAATTCCAGCACACTCGCAAATAAGTGACCCGGACGAGACTCGAACTCGTGTTACCGCCGTGAAAGGGCGGTGTCTTAACCGCTTGACCACCGGGCCGAATAATATGGTAGCGATAGGTGGACTCGAACCGCCGACCTTTCGGGTATGAACCGAACGCTCTAGCCAACTAAGCTATATCGCCATGATGCTCACGTTTCCAGTGAACGATAATTATTATAACTCATTTGTTGTTGCTTGTCAAGACTTTTTTTAAAAAAATTTAATCTTTTTGGGATTTAGGTCTAAATAGGGGATTACGGTTCTGTATAGGCAGAACCGTAATCGAAATTATGCGGTTTTGGAGCGACTGGAGATAAGAGAAAAAATCAAAGCGGCGGTAATTCCTGTGGAGGCACTTGTTAAAGCTCCCGTAAAAATTCCCAGAACGCCTTTTAAGTTAACGGCATTTTTTACACCTTGAGCGATGGTATTTCCAAATCCCAACAGCGGAACAGTGGCACCGGCTCCCGCAAAATCGACCAATTTATCATAAATTCCCAAAGCTCCCAATATTACGCCCACAACAACGTATGAAGTCAAAATTTTTGCGGGGGTAAGTTTCGTTTTGTCAATAAGAATCTGTCCTACAACACAAATAAGTCCACCGACTATAAATGCGTATAAAAATCTTAAAATCATAAAAAATCTCCTTTTATAATATTTGTATTTTTCTATTGTTGCCGAATTTTTGACAAATATTTATTGACGGGACTGTAATTTTGTTGTATTATTAAAAGAGTTACATCTTTTTACCTGAGTTTCAATGGAGATTTTATTATGAATATTATTATTGTTGGCTGTGGTAAGGTTGGACGCACTATCGCTGAACAGCTTGACGGCGAAGGGCATAATTTAACGGTAGTTGACGTTAATCCTCGTAATTTAGCGAGAATATCCGAAAGACTTGATATTATGGGCGTTGAGGGCGACGGTGCAAGTCGTGACGTGCTGAGAGATGCCGGCGTTGAACACTCTGATCTTGTTATCGCCGTTGCAGATGCAGACGAACTCAATATGTATATTTGCTTGCTGGCTCACTGCTGCGGAGCAAAAAATACAATCGCTCGAATACGAAAACCATTGTATCACAAAAATATAAGTGAAAGTTCCGCCATGAGACAAGCGATCGGATTATCGCTCATGATAAATCCCGAAAAAATCGCCGCTTTGGAAATGAGCCGTCTTATTCGTTATCCTTCGGCGATTGAGGTTGACTCTTTCGCAAGAGGAAATGTAGAAATATATACTCTCAAATTGACAGCGGAACATTTTTTGGCAGGTAAAAAAATTGCCGATATTTCCTTATTTAAAGGCGATTTTTTGAAAGCGGCATCGAGAATTTGCCTTGTAGAGCGTGATGAACAAGTTTTTATTCCAAATGGTAATTTCGTTTGTGCCGCAGGAGATAAAGTTTCTATTATAACGACTCCTTCAAAAGCGAGCTGGCTGTTTAAAAAATTTAATAAGGCAGCGGCAGCTAAAGTTAAGAATGTTCTTATCATCGGGGGAAGTCGAACGGCGTATTATCTTGCTGATACGCTGAGAGAAAACTCAATAGACGTGAAAATAATCGAAAAAAACAAAGAAAGATGTGACGAATTATCGAATCTTCTGCCCGGCGTCAATATTGTTGAGGGCGATGCCCTTAACGAAGATTTGCTTGAGGCAGAGGGATTGTCAAAAATGGACGCAGTTGTTACATTGATGGATCTCGATGAGGAAAATGTAATGCTTTCGCTTTACGTCAAACAAAAAACAGATGCAAAGTGTATTACAAAAATCGACAGAATAGTTTTTGATGATATTGTTGACAATATGCAGCTCGACAGTGTTATTCGCCCGAGAGAGCTTACCGCCGAAGCGATAGTACGATATGTAAGAGCTGTGAAAAATTCCGAGGGAAGTAACGTTGAGTCGCTGTATAAGCTCAATGACGGCAGGGCAGAGGCTTTGGAATTTAAAATAAAACGAGATACTCCGATAATTTCAAAACCGCTCAAAATGCTTAGATTTAAAAAAAATATGCAAATTGCCTGCATAACAAGACGAGGTAAAGTTATTATTCCGAAAGGAGAGGACACCATAGAACCGGAAGATTCGGTTATAGTGGTTACAACCGTTAAGGGACTTCAAACTATTGAAGATGTTTTCGAGTGATTTAAGGGAGTTTTATCGTGAATAAAAATCTTGTGCGTTATGTACTGGGTTGGGTTTTGGTTGTAATAGGGGCGATGTTCCTTTTGCCCGCAATTGTGGCGGTCATCTACAAAGAATACAGCGACCTTATTATTTTTGTGTTGTTGTCGGCGTCTTGTGTTGCAGTTGGTCTTATATCGTCAAAATTTAAGCCGAAAAATACTCAAATGTATGTAAAAGAGGGGTATATTTCGTGTGCGTTGACGTGGATACTGCTAAGTGTTATAGGCTGTCTGCCGTTCTATATAAGTAAGCAGATACCAAATTTTACAAATGCTCTTTTTGAATCGGTATCGGGATTTACGACAACGGGTGCTACAATTTTAGGTAATGACGTTCAAATAGAAGATCTAAGTCAAAGTATGCTTTTTTGGCGAAGTTTTTCGAACTGGGCCGGCGGTATGGGAATACTCGTTTTTATGCTGGCGGTAATATCGCAGTTGAGCGGACAATCCAATATGTATCTTATGAAAGCCGAAAGCCCCGGGCCGGTAGTATCTAAACTCATTCCGAAGCTGAGAGGAACGGCACTCGTTTTGTATGCGATATACGGCGGAATGACTCTTATAGAGTTTATTTTGCTTATCGTTGGCGGTATGCCGATTTTTGATGCAATAACGCTTTCGTTTTCAACAGCGGGAACAGGTGGATTTTCCATAAAAAACGATGGTCTTATGGCTTATGAAGGGCTTTATTATCAGCAAGGCGTAGTAACAATATTTATGTTCTTATTTGCGGTGAATTTCAGTGTATATTACTATATCATAGCAAGAAAATTCAAGCAGGCTTTTTTGAACGAAGAACTCCGCTGGTATTTCATTATGTATGCGGCTGCGATTGTGGTAATAGGTCTTGATTTGACTATCAACGATGTGTACGACTGGTGGTTCGACCGCTGGCATCATGCGGCATTTCAGGTGGCAACGTACGCATCATCAACGGGATTTGCCTCAAAGGATTTTGACCAATGGCCACAGCTTTCTAAATCCATGTTGATGGTTTCCGCTCTTATAGGAGCCTGTGCCGGCAGTACGGGCGGCGGTCTAAAAGTAAGCCGAGTGGTTATTCTTGTAAAAAGCGTTCTTCGTGATATTAAACAAATGCTCCATCCTAATTCTGTGTACAAAGTCAAAATGGATGACAAAGTTGTAAAAGAAGAAACTGTAAGATCTATTCATGTATATTTTACATTGTTTGTATTTATTTTCACGGTGTCGGTTGTTATGCTGTCGCTTGATGAACAAATGGATTTTACAACGAATTTCACGGCGGTTATCGCCACTTTCAATAATATGGGACCTGGATTAAGCAAAGTAGGCCCAACTATGAATTTTTTTAATTATTCGGTATTATCAAAATATGTTCTGATTTTTGATATGCTCGCGGGCAGACTTGAACTTCTTCCAATTGTTCTTTTGTTCAATAAAGACAGTTGGACATCAAAATAATAAGGATGCTGTGAAAAATTGGCTTTTCTTGGGAAAACCTTTTTTGAAAAAAAGGTTTTCCCAAACCCTTTCCAAAAAACTTTAATTGTGTAATAATATT
>CACXHC010000204.1 GCA_902767285.1 uncultured Ruminococcus sp. | reverse complement strand
GCAACTGTCATATAATTTCCGCTCATATCGAAGTGTTTCGGAAATATGAGAAAATACAAACAAGCTCCTAATGTCGACAAAATAGCAGGCGAGAACCAAGCAATCAAAATTGACTTTATGTTTTTCTTGATTTGAGGTTTCCACCCCATATCTTTTAATTTTACTCCTGAAAAAATAACCCCCAACAACGGAATAAACATCATTAACGCTAATATAAGCTGTCCGATTTGAGAATTTCCGATATTGTTGTAGAATTGTGCCACAACTACCTGAATAATATATGCAATTCCAAAAGTCCATATCATATACTTAATTACTTGCATTTTATTAAAAGTAGTATCACTCATTTTCATTCCTCCAATCAAGTAGTCTACAATTGAATTATATCATATTTATTTCACAATTTCAAATAAAATTTGTAATTTTAATAAAGCATTTTGTTTCGGATTTTTTAATACTTGACATATTCGGCATAAGTGATATAATTATCATTAGTTTTTGTTGAAAATGATTATCAAAGAAAGGTTTTTTTATATGAAAAGGCTGTTTGCGTATTTAATAACAGTGCTGATTTTTGTAATTTTTACAGTTGGTTGTAATGTTCGAGAACCAAATATTACCGGTTATTTTGATAACTCTGCCATACCGAGCAATATTGAAATTGAAACTGGCGATGCAGAAAAAAATAATATTAGTAAAATATTATCTGAGCCGAATAAAATCGAAAATTCAGATACAATATCGTATGATTTGGAATCCGAGCCGGAACAAGATTCTGAATATTCCGAAATTCCCGATATAACAATAAACACCATTACTACTTTTACTGAAATCGTCGAAACTGAACCACAAGACGATGATTTTTCTGAGAACGATTCCGATTTCGATATATCTTTCGGTGATTTTTCTGAAAATGATTTAAATGTAGTTCTCAACGGCATTGAAGTGGCTGTCGGTCAAAGTATAGATAACATCGAATCGGAAATAGGAACACCTCTAAGCATAATTGATATTACCCCCGAATCTGAACAAGGCGATCTAAAAAAAGTATATAATTACGATTGCTTTTGCATTGAGGCTACATTTTTCAATGAAGAAAATATTTGCGTGATTACGGGAATACAGATTTTTGATAATTCCGTAGAAACAGAAAAAGGGATTCGTATCGGAATGTCTGTCAGTGATGCTGTGGCGGTTTACGGTCTTGAAACCATTTCGCATGGCGATTACAGTAGATACTATATAGACAACAGATATATGTATTTGTATGTTCCCAACGGAATAATTGCGAACATCGGTTACGGAATAGACCTCGATCCCGAATTTGAAAATTGAATACAGGAGAGCTAATTGTGAACAATGTAACATTATCCCCATTAAAAGATTGTGACAGATAAAAATTCATTAGTAATGATCAGAAAGCATTCGACAAAAATAATGAAGAAACGAAAAATAAAAAACGGAGGATATAATGCACAGGTGGACAAAAATTAAACACAAGCTCGAAAATGAGTATTTAGCTGAAAATCTCAGAGGGCATATCACATATTTCTGCACATCATACAGCCGTTGTCCGGATCATGAGGGCAGAGCTGCAATACTTCTCGATAACAAAGAAATCGTTTCGGGCGGATATTACAAACAGTGGAGCAACGCACATTTGGTTCCGGATAACGAAACATTCGAAGAACGTATGAATACTACCGCCGTTCAGCTCGGTATGTTTGACAATCAATATTTCTACAAAGCTTTTGAAGAATTTGATAATCAAAGTATCGAAAAAAGTCTTGCAAGCACAAATATGCTTATTCGCATATTTGCTGTACTCGACCGCCGAGTGGGGAAGAGAACACTTAGTAAAATCGGTGAGAATATCAAGAACGAACCCGAAATTTTCCGAACTTTTTACAATATAAGAGTTAACATAATATCGGCAACCAAATGACTTTGAAAGCCGAATTTTCGCAGTCATTTTATTTTATGTGTTTTTTTCTTTTTTAATCAGATTTTCACATAAATCCTTCATTCTTTTCAAAGATTCGGTATCCCAAAGAGTTATTGGAGTTTCGCCTTCCTTTAGTAACTCCCCACATACTTTTAAAAGGCCTTGTTTGACATCGTCAGAAAATATTTGACCTATGCCCTCCTCAATGTCATCTAAATTGTCACAAATACACAATATTGATTCTTTTTCCCATTTGGTAAGAATTTTCATTTTTTCTTGGTCGTTTTTACACCAATAAGCCAAATCTATCATATCAAGCAAATACTGAGCGGACATTTCTAAATCCGAGTAGTTTTTTGGCATATAGTTATACTTTTTCTTAGACCATATTTTAAATTTTTCGAGTAGTTTTTTAGGAACTTTTTTAACTAATTCTTTGTCAAAATAGTTACTCTCAAATAAATAATTTACATTGGTTACATCTGCTGTAAGATACTCACCAAGGTCAAATGTTTTAGGATCACATTCGGCAAGAATTTCTATGGTTTCTGTCATGTATTTAAAATCATTTTCATAGCGGGGCAGCATTATTTCAAACACCATCTTTCATAATTTATTTACAATCTATTTACGAAATATTCAAATATATATATTGACAAAACAATCGTCCAGTATTATTATATATTCAGTCAATTTGATATTGACTGTTCAAACAACTTAATTTAACTTTTTGGTGGGGGCTGTCGATTTGTGACGGTCATTTTTTTTGCGTATCAAAT
>CACXHC010000203.1 GCA_902767285.1 uncultured Ruminococcus sp. | reverse complement strand
CAGCGGAGAAATGGATTCATTAAAGAATGTCTACGATTTACTTATCAACGAATATGATGCCGTTAATAAAAGAAATATTGGTGAATTTAACGAGTTTTTTGTCGATATATCCCACCGCATTAGACACAGGGTTTCAGATGTGTACGTTGTTTACTGTCAAAATAAGGCGATAGCGTCTGCCACAATTACGATTTCACGCACATCGGCGGTTATATCGGACGTTATTACGCACTCAAATTACAGATGTCGAGGAATTGCTCGACATCTTATTGAAAAAATAACAAACGATATGTGTAAAGCAGGCAAAATCGTATTTTTATATCGTGAAAAGAAAATAAATATATATGAGAAATCGGGATTTGTTTCGGCGGGTCACTGGTGTTTGCTTGAGCGTTTGCCCGATATTGAATGACAAAAAATTCGGGAGAAAAAATGCTGTACGATTTTTTAAACGTAGATAAAAATAATAATCAGCTTTTGTATGAACAACTCTACAATAATATTCGTTTGGCAATAAGCGAAAAGCTTTTGAAAAAAGGAGATAAACTGCCGTCAGTACGCCGTCTTGCCGAAGATATTTCTGTAAGCAGAACAACGGTGGAAACAGCATACGACCAACTTTGTGCCGAAGGATATATTGGTATTACCGATAAAAAAGTATATTATGTTGAGGCAGAGAAATTTGAAATTTATACGGATATATCAAAAACAGTTTTCGAAAAGCCAAAAGAAATAGAAAAACCTAAATTTGATTTTTCAAGTTCTGCCATAGACCAAAATTGTAATGATGTTATATTCTGGCAGCGGTGCATTAAAAATGTGATGAGTTATCCATCTGTGATAACGTCATACGGCGAACCGCAGGGCGAACAAAAATTAAGAGAAATTTTGAGCGAATATTCTCGAAGGGTTAGAGAAGTGCGAACTTCCCCGGATTGTATAATAATAGGAGCAGGAACACAGGCATTGTTATCGATCCTGTTGGGATTATGCGGAAGTTACGGTTATGATATAGCCGTAGAAAAAGGATTCTACCCACAGGGTGAGCAGATTTTCTCGGATTTCCGGTATAATATAACTCCGCTTTCAGCAGATAAAGACGGAATAATAATTAATGATAATGTTAAAAGCCGAATAATATTTGTGAATTCTTCGGGGAGTATTCGTGGTTCGGCACCTATTCCCATAAACAAGCGTAATCAAATAATCAATTGGGCAAATCAAAAAAATGCGATAATAATAGAGGACGATTTCAACGGCGAACTCAGATGTATGTCAAAACCCGTTCCGGCAATTCAAGGAATGTGCAGCGACAGAGTTGTTTATATCGGAAGTTTTTCCAAACTTCTTCTTCCGAGTGTTCGTTTAAGTTATATGGCACTTCCTCCGGCACTTGCTAAAACATATCACGAACGCATGAAAAATTATAATCAAACAGCTTCAAAAATAGAACAGCTCGCTCTTGCAGAATACATAAACTGCGGAAGAATCGACCGCAGACTCAGACATTTACGAAAACTTTATTCCGAGAAAGCATTAATAATGTACAACGAAGTAAAGGCAAATTTTCCGGATAATGCGATAGTAGAAATAATCGAAACCGCTCTTTGCATAAGAATAAAGATGTCGATAGACGATTCTATCGAAAATATCCGTCAAAAGGCCGAAAAAAACGGTATCCGTCTTGGGAAATGCCGTGAAAAAAACAACCTGAAATATCTATATCTCAGTTTTGCCGGCATACCCAAAGAGCAGATACCTGATTCAATAAAATCTTTGCGAAATATTTTGTAGACTCTAAATTGTTATAAGAAGATGTTCGTTTGTCATGTCGTGGTATACTTTGCACGAATTTGAATCTACCTCATACACACGCACTATATCGAATAAATCATTTCCGCCATCAAAGCGATCGACTATATTTTTCATAACGGAAAGTTTTTCGGGAGCATAGCAAAGTGTTTTCTCATTGTGAAAAACGGCAGTATAAAGTATTTCGGCTTCAACAAGATCTTGGAAGATATGACTTCCGAAAGACAACTCGGGATTATACCCTGCCTTCGACTCCTCAACCTCGCAGATAACCGAGAACGTACTGATGTCGGCAAACGATGTGGGAACACCAAGTTCGGGCGATGACGTGCCTATACGTCCGGGAACCATAAGCATCATGTGCTTGTCTTTATCACGATAATACCAGTTTATCTTTCCAATAAGACGTGCTACGCTTCCTTTTTGGTTGTAGGGCATATTGTAATAACTTACGGGGTCAACAACAACAATTAAGTCAAGGCTCGACACCTTAGACATACCCATAGACGCATCTTTACATTCAAGTAATATATTTTCTTTCGGAATATCGGACGGCACATGACTGTCCGATACATTTTTTTGAACTTGCAAAGGACGGCATTGCAACAAGTCAACAGAATACTCTCCGCTATCCGAAATATTGATTGTAAACTCGGTATCCACGGGGTATTCGTATTCTGATTGTATTGTGTGGAGCATACGCTGCATTTGTTCCATAAGTTTTTTGTTATTAACAAGACCTCTGCACGAAATAAATTTTACATCACGGTCATATCCCATAGTGCGAAATTCTCTTTCCGTGTCAAAATCGTGTTCCAACAGAAGATTATCGAGATACCTCGGGATAACCGGTGCGATTTTTTTAAAAGGAAGTCTTTCAAGTGAAAGAGTTGCGGTATTGATGACCTCTGCTTTTCCCTGAGAGAATTTATGCTTGTCTGCTGATGAAGAATACAAACTTTTTTCGGGCATATCGAGATTTACTATACGAGGATAAGAACCTTCCGTTCGGTCTACTGCCGATGTACCGAGTCCCATTACAAGACGCAGCATTCCTGCCGAGGGGTCGGACGATTTCATTATTCTGTACGGGCTGTATGAATATCCTACTCCCGCCGCACAAGGCATATAGTATGAGCCATAGTATGACCCGGACACACGCTGTACAAGAAGTGCCATTTGTTCATCTCTTTTGTCAAGACCACGGCGTTTTCTGTAATCGAGTGCCGAAAGGCTCATTGTGCTTGCATAAACCGTTTTGACAGCTTGCTCAAATTCAAGCAGACGTTCTTCGGGAGTTCCTCTGTTTGAACAAAATACAGACTCGTATTTTCCGGCAAACGCATTTCCGAAGCCGTCCTCAAGAATACTGCTGGAACGCACGATATACGGGTCTTGACCGTAATACTCGATTATCTGCATAAAATTATCGCACATTTCGGAAGAGAACGAACCTTTTTTGAGATTCTCCGCAAATATATCGGCAAGAGCAAAATACCCCTCGTCTGTGTGCTGACGAACACGAACGTCCCAAAAATTATTGTCAACAATGTAGGTATAATACACGTCCGAACCGATATAAAAAGAATCGTGCGGTTCGAGAACATCATTTATATCGGATTCCTTATTTCGAATGATTGCTCTTGCAAGCAACATTCCGCAAGACTTTCCGCCGATCATGCCTGTTCCTATCATGTGGTCACGCACATCAAAATAATCTTTCGGCTTAAAATGTTTTTTCACCATTTCACGAAGTTTCGGATCACGAGTCATCATTATATTGCACATTTGCCCGCATTCTTCCGATATATCCGCACCGCTGTCGTGCAGAACTTTTGCACGGTTGAAGAATCTGTCCCACGAATCGAAATATTGATCTTTGGCAGAACGCTGAGAAAGTCCGTGAGCTTGATAAAAACGACTCGCCTTTACGCCGTCGAGTATAGGTCTGAATTTACCGCTGCTTTTCTCATAGGTATGAGGCAAAAGCATAGTATCCGAGCTTCTGTTCCACACTTTTTCGGGGCGGACATAGACGTTTTTGTTGTCGGAATAAACATCGAAAAACAGTTGAGTTGTATCAAGTATCTTGTTTATTGCGTGAACCGAATGTTTGCCCCTGATTATCGGAAAAAATGCTACTGTATCGAGAATAAAGAGAAACGGACAAGTAACACGGAAGAAATTTCCCATCATCATATCGGTAGCCCATGCCGTTTGAAGCTCAGAAAGACAGTCGAACACATAGAATGCGTCCTTTCCCTCTTTTTCTATAAAATTGTGTATATCCATCGTGAATGTTTCGAAAAGATACGAGAGCGGTACATTTATGGTTTTTACTTCGGGGCGGTTTTCAATAAGCGGTTCGTGGCTTGCAAATCGAAAATAAATAATATTTCGTTTATCTTTTATAGCCTGTTCGAGATAAGGCTCCATAAAGAGCTTAAAATCCGACAGATTCGATACTCGCCACACTACATTATCGCCAAGTCTGATGTTGTCGATTGCCTTATCAAATTCGGGAATACCCGACTTTACTCTGTCAAATGCTGCCATAATAAAATTCCTCCATTAAATTTTTGAACAAAAAAAGACAACGGTGCCGATAAAAAGATCAGCACCGTTGCCTTGACTATATTTTACCATGCAGTTTTTGAAATGTCAAGCAACTTCCAATAATTCATTCCGGTTTTTGAACGAGTTAAAAAAATAGTGAACAAAGATACAGTATGATGTAAAGATAAATTTTTTAACATTAACGGAGATAAAAAGCGTTATGGATAATTTGATTTCAGACACGCTTAATATAATATTTCCCGTTTTTTACTTGTTCAAAAACCGTGCAAAATTATGAAAAAACACTTGACAATATTTAAAATTCATGCTATAATACAAAAGTCGCATGGAGAGGTGTCCGAGTGGTTTAAGGAGCTAGTCTTGAAAACTAGTGATACCGAGAGGTACCAAGGGTTCGAATCCCTT
>CACXHC010000202.1 GCA_902767285.1 uncultured Ruminococcus sp. | reverse complement strand
TTGGGAAAACCTTTTTTGAAAAAAAGGTTTTCCCAAACCCTTTCCAAAAAACTTTAATTGTGATTTGCTAATTATTATAGAATGTTGCGTTGAAACACATAAAATTTATATAGTAAAAGTTTTTTTTGCTTCTTTTTTTTTCAAAAAAAAGAAGAGAAAAAAAGGTTTTCCAAAACTCTTTCCAAAAAACTTTAATTGTGATTTGCTAATTATTATAGAATGTTCCGTTGAAACACATAAAATTTATATAGTAAAAGTTTTTTTTGCTTCTTTTTTTTTCAAAAAAAAGAAGGTTTTCCCAAGCCTTTTCCAAAAAACTCTAATTTGATTGACATGAGTTATGATTTTAGTTATAATTAGGGTAGATTTTTTTAAAGAGGTCATAATATGTCTAAAATTCTTATTGTTGAAGATGAAGAAAAAATTGCTCGATTTGTTGAACTTGAGCTGAAACATGAAGGATATGAGGTAACTAAGGCTAATGACGGCAGACAGGGGCTTACTCTCGCCGAAAGCGGTGATTTTGATCTCCTTCTCCTCGATATAATGCTCCCCGGAATAAATGGTATCGAAATATTAAGACGTGTCCGCAAAAATTCCGATGTTCCTATAATAATGCTTACTGCTCGTGATGCTGTTATGGATAAAGTTTCGGGGCTTGATATGGGTGCTGATGATTACATAACAAAACCATTCGCTATTGAAGAACTCCTCGCAAGAATACGAGTTACTTTGCGAAAACGCTCCTCCGCTGATAATCAGGAACACGAGGTTATACACTGCAAGGGAATTACTCTCGACAGCGAGCGTTTTAAAGTTACATATAATGGTATTCCGATTGAACTAACCGCAAAGGAGTTCGCCTTGCTCCAAACTCTTATGAGAAATAAAAATATTGTTATGTCAAGAAATACGCTCCTTGAGAATATTTGGGGATATAACTATATTGGAGAAACAAATACTGTTGATGTGTATGTTCGTTATCTTCGCCAAAAAATTGATGAGAAATTTGGCATAAAAGTTATTACTACGGTCAGGGGCGTTGGATATGTTATCAAAGACGAATAAAAAAAAAGATGAGAAAATCTCATCAAAAAAAACAGAACGTCACCGCCCCGGAAGTATTTCAATTACTTTTCAGATAAGTGCAGAACAACTCGTATCAAAAGTTTTGGGTAATATTTTGGTTGATGTTGTTTATACTTTTTTACTGCTGGGTGCCGTTTTCTATAATGCGTTGATGTCGGTCAGAGGCGATTGCAAAATAACAGCGGCTCATCTCGGTTTTTTAGGCGGTGACAGTTTTAAAGAATATCTAAAATCGGCTGTTATTGAGATTATGTCATCGGCAGGAAAAATCGTTTCTGTTCCGGTGGGGAATTATATATTTTTTTTGTTTGTGTCCCTTGCCGGAATTTTTACTACTCAGTTCATTATGCTTATTGCTGCCTGCGTTATAATTCCGGGAAGGACTTACGAAAGACTGAGTCCGCTGTTCGATATGACCGAAGCTGCCAAAGCTCTCAAAAACATCGATATTGCCGGAAAGACCTACTCCCCTCTCGAAAATGCTTTGAGTGAAGTTTCGGGAAATGAAGATATAGAGATTCACACGGGCAAAGAAGAACTCGCCGGTCTTGAGGACGCTATAAACGATTTGCTAAAAAGAACACGGGCATCATATCAAAGTCAGATACGGTTTGTTTCGGACGCATCGCACGAGTTGAGAACGCCTATCGCCGTTATTCAGGGCTATGCCAATATGCTCGACCGCTGGGGGCGTGAAGATGAAGAGATTCTCAATGAGTCTATTGTTTCGATAAAAAGCGAAGCCGAAAATATGAGCCGTCTTGTCGAAAATCTTCTGTTTTTGGCAAGAGGCGACAGCGGAAGGGCAATCGTTCGTTTTGAAGAAATAAACGTGAAATCGCTTGTTTGCGACATATACGATGAATTTGTAATGATTGACGCAAATCATGAATTTCAGCTTGATGTCCGTTCCGAAATAAAGGCGGTCGCAGATATTTCACTTCTGAAACAGTGCCTGAGAATACTTGTTGACAATGCAGTGAAATATTCACCGGAAAAAACGGATATTATTATTCGTCTGCAAATGCGTGATGACGAGCATTACTGCATTGAAG
>CACXHC010000201.1 GCA_902767285.1 uncultured Ruminococcus sp. | reverse complement strand
TCAAAAAAGGTTTCCCCAAAAAAATTTTGAAATTCTCTTCTTTTTTTTGAAAAAAAAAGAAGCAAAAAAAACTTTAATATATGTTCGCGGACTTTTTTCTGTCATGAAAAATTTTAATTAAAGTTTTTTGGAAGGGGTTTGGGGAAACCTTTTTTTCAAAAAAGGTTTCCCCAAAAAATTAAGGTATTATGCGTGAAAGAGTAGTATTATCTTCGTCGATGAGTTCGCCGAGTATCAAGTTCACATCATCGAGGGTGGCATTTGCTATAGTTTCAATATAGCCAAACAGATTTCTACCCATGAAGTAATCATCAATCACGGCATTTGCTATCTGAGAATTTGAGTTGAATGCTGCTATTTCCTCACCGTAGAGCGATTTTTTTACCATCTCGAAATCTTCCTTTGAAATACCGGTTTTCTTGAGTTCTTTTATATAAGATTTTATCATATCGGCAGCTTTCTCCGGCTCTCTCGATTCACCGCCAACAATTGTAAGCGAGTATCCGGGGCCTTCCATGCGTTCATAGCCGAAAGACGAACTGTTTATAAGCTCTGCATCTATCAAATTGTTATACAGCTCGCCCGATTCGCCAAATATCACCTCAAGGGCAATAGCCTGATATACATATTTCTTTTGGTCTTTTTGTTTGTCGAACGGTTTTTGTTTAAAGCCAAGATTAAAAAGCGGAATTGTTACGGGGAATTTTTGAACAATATCGGTTTTTGCGACTCCATACGGCTCATCTTCAAAAATGCTCTCGACATCATGCTTTTCACTGATTTTCAATTTTTTATCGGCGATAGCTAAAACCTGCTCTACTGTCGCATTTCCCACAACGCAAAGTGCCATATTGTGCAGATTGTAGAAACTGTTGTAACATTCGTACAATTTTTCCGCTGTGATTTCGGCTATTGATTCCACTGTTCCGGCAATATCTATTTTCACAGGGTGATTGTGGTACATTCCGACAAGCGTATTGAACATAACTCGCCAGTCAGGAGAATCATCATACATTTTTATTTCTTGACCGATGATTCCTTGCTCTTTCGCCACGGTTTCAGGCGTAAAATACGGCGACTGAACAAAATCAAGCAGGATTTCCAGCGACTCTTCAAATTTATCGGTACAGGAGAACAAATAACACGTTTTTTCAAAAGAGGTGTATGCGTTGGCATTTGCTCCGGTTTTTGCATATTTTGCGAATGCGTCACCATCTTCACTTTCGAAAAGTTTATGCTCCAGATAATGAGCTATTCCATCAGGAACAGTTATCGGCTCTCCGCCGTCAACTTTAAATTTTGTATTAACAGAACCATAATTTGTACCGAATATTGCATACGTTGATTTATATCCCTTTTTGGGATAAACAAATATTTTTAAGCCCGAGGAGTGGTCAATCTCATAATATTCGGCTTTTACAATATCTGACGAAATTTTTTTAATATTACTCATCTTCGTTATCCTCCGTTCCTGTCAAGACGTACACTGTATCAAGTACGAGTTTTTTTGCCATTTCGATTACTTGCTCTTTCGTGACAGCGTTTACCATTTTCGAACGTTCTTCTACCGAAATGTTTGTTCCTTTGAGTATCTCGCTAAGGTACCATGACTGAGTCCCCTTCGCCGAATCCACAGACGTTGTGAAAAAATTTATAATACTCAGTTTTGCACTTGCGATTTCTTCATCAGATATAACGCCGTTCTTCATATCCTCTATTTCTTTCAAAACAGCATCTTTCGTTTTTTGTATATTCTCACTTTCGACACCGCTTTCAACTTTGAGAGTGCCTTTGTACAAATCCAAACTCGACATACAATAATAGCAAAGACTCAGTTTTTCTCTAACATTATTGAACAATTTTGAGTGAGCAGTTCCGCCCAAAACGGCACTCATTAATCTCGCCGCAGCCAGCTCCTCTTCGGTGCTGATTCCGATAGCACAGCCCGAACTAAATCCCATTATCAACTTAGATTGAGTAACTTCTGTGCGTTCAACATGATTTTTCACTTCGCCCGAAGTTTCAAAAATTTTGGTTTTGCAGTTTTCGATATTTCCGCTTCTGTGTGCGAATTTTTCGGCAAACACTTTTTTTACTCCATCGGTATCATTCGAACCAATACAGATTATCTCCACTCTTGCGGAGTCTATCATATCTTTGTAGGAACGATACACACAACCCGAAGTAAGATTTTCGATTTTTTCTTCAGTGCCGGAAAGATTTATGCTGTATTTATCGCCTTTGTACATTAGCTCTCCTGCTTTGATATTCGCATACACTCTTTTATCATTAAACTGAGATTCGAGATTTTCTTTCAGCTGACGTTTCTCTTGCTTGAAATCCTCAGCGGAAAACTCTTCATTTTCTTCATTAGGCTCAAATATGATTTTACAAAGCAAATTTGCGGTTTCTTCGCATATCGACTCACCATGAAGAGCATACTCATCATTAATACAAGTTGCAGTAATAATTACAAGCTGAGAATCTCCGATTTTTGAAGTTGAACTGACAACATCGGCACTGTAAAGCGACTGAAGTTTCTGATTGAATTTTCTGAATGAGGGATAATCTTTACACGAACGTGTCAAAAGCCACGCAGCCGCCGTATTATTAACAGCATTTTCATCAAGTCCGATTTGGAATGCTACCAAAATATCGCTTGTTTTAAAGCGGTCATCATATATTGTACTAAAATGAACTCCGTTTGCTATTTTTTCTCTTTTAAACTTTTCCACAAATATTTCGCTCCTTTTTAATTTTGAATATCTACCACTGATTATCGTCTATTTCATCATAATTATTATAATAATTATAATTGTAATCATTCTCAGAAGAATAAACATCTTCTTCCTGTGAACTTATATCATAATATTCGTTGTAGTAATAATCGTCATTTTCGTAAGTAACGCCGACATCTGTTTCGCTTTCGGATTTATCTTCATCACTGCTCGGAATATAAACATAACTCGACTCGACATTACTGTAATAAAGACGGCGATAAGTTTCCATAGACTCCGTTACCTTATCGAGATAATTTGCCGTTTCCGGAAACGGAATATCCGCACTTGTTACGCCTTTTTGAGAAATAGTACCATCAGCGAGCCAGTTGTCAACATTTCCGTAGCCGGCATTGTATGCACATATCGCAAGCGAAACATCGCCATTGTAATGGTCTATAAGAAAACGCAAAAGATATGTACCATACTCTATATTAACTTTAGGCTCGTAAAGTTTTTTACTGTCCAAAATTTTCTCGGGCATGAAATTTGTACGATAATTCTGAAGCCATGTAAAAGTATCGGGCATAAGCTGCATAAGACCTATCGCCCCCGCCTGAGATACCGCATCAGGATTAAAACCGCTCTCAGTGCGTATAACCCCGTAAACAAGACACACATCTACATTAAATTCTTTCGCATACGATTCAACATAATACTCATATTTTATAGGATAAAAACTCTTTTCAAAATTGGTTTGAGTTTTTCCGTTCATAACCGTTGAAACAATAAACAACACTATTGACGAAACAAGCACTAACGCCAATGCCACCAACGAAATTCTGAATGCGATTTTTTGTTTTTTCTCCTCGGCGGATTTTTTGTTATCCATTTTGTCACCTGCCTATTTGTATTTGATCGCCAACCCAATGCAACGCAAAGAGCCATATACATTAACTAAAGTTTTTTTGCTTCTTTTTTTTCAAAAAAAGAAGAAAAAATAATATTGACTGCCTGTTTTTCTACCTCGTGTATACTTTTTCCGCCGTCAATGACAAAATCAGAACGGCTTATGTAATATTCGTCATCGTGTTGAGCAGACATTCGTTTTTCAACATCTTTCACATCGATATTATCACGCACGGCAAGACGTTTTTTTCTAATTTCTTTATCAGCCGTAACAGTTATGATAACATCGCACATTATATCGGAATTGCTTTCGAACAATACGGGAGCGTCAAACACGATTTTTGTTTTTCCCGAATCGATATACTTTCGGCACATTTCGAGAGTTTTCAAAAATATTGCCGGGTGAGTTATTTCGTTGAGCAATTTTGTATTCTCTTTTGACGAGAACGCTCTTTCGGCTATTACTTTTCGATTGGCGGTGCCGTCTGCATTTATGCAATTTTCGCCGAAAACTATCGATATTTGTTTAAGAGGGGTGCTTCCGATACTCAAAATATCTCTCGCCACTTGGTCTGCGTTTATGATAACGAATCCGTGTTGTTCAAAAATTTTTGAAACGGTACTTTTTCCGGCTCCTGTGGGGCCTGTTAGTCCGACTATTAAAAAATCACGCAAGTTCTATCACCTCAAACCCTGCCGCCCTTATGAGTCGATTGTACACCGCCATAGCGTCACCGCTTGACTCCGGACATCTGCCGTAAGCGAGTTTTACTCCGTCATTATCCATCTGCCTCAAGACATCAAATATTCGATTTGCCTGCGAAGCATAATCGCCCTTTTTTCCGTATGAATAACACCGAACAGTAAGATTTTTCACATCTTCATCATAGCATAATGCCGTAGCCCCTTGACTATTAACATATTCGGCAAATTTTTCATCGCTCGCCCTAATAAGAATAATATGCGTATCGGGGGCATAATGTTTATATTTCATGCCCGGACTTTGTGCAGTTTCGCCATCTTTCAGCTGATTGAGAACAGCGTCCGCAATCTCAACATGACCTATAACATTTTCAAGTTGGGCAATCGAAATTCCGCCCGGACGCAAAAGCACGGGAACATCTTCGGCAACAGTTATAACGGTAGATTCTACACCGACTTCGCAAATTCCGCCGTCTACTATATACGGAATTTTGCCGTTCATATCGTGAAAAACGTGCATAGCCGTTGTTGGGCTGGGCTTGCCCGAGGTATTCGCTGAAGGTGCCGCAAGCGGAATATTTGCTGAAGATATTATTTTTTGTGTGATTTTGTGAGAGGGAAATCGAATCGCCACGGTGTCGAGTCCGGCTGTAACTTCATCGGGAACACAATTTTTTTTCATGATTATTGTAAGAGGGCCGGGCCAAAAACTTCGCATGAGTTTTTTTACGTTTTCGGGAATCTCGGAAACCAAATCAAATTTTTGTATTTGCGAAATATCCGATATATGGACGATCAAGGGATTGTCGGAGGGTCTGCCCTTTGCTTTAAAAATTTCGGATACGGAATTTCCGTTGAGTGCGTTTGCGGCAAGACCGTAAACTGTTTCGGTAGGTATTCCTACTAAAAGGCCATCTCTGAGAGCTTTTCCGACAATTTCGATATTTGCTTGAGTAGGCAAAAGCAATTTTGTTTCCATTTTTTCAACACTTGCCTTTTTGATTATTGTTCGTTTAAATCTTCCGCACGTTTAGCGGTGATCAGTGCATCTATAATTTCATCAAGATCGCCGTTAACTATCGAATCTATCTTATAGAGCGTAAGTCCTATACGGTGGTCTGTAACTCTGCTTTGCGGATAATTATATGTTCTGATACGCTCGTTTCGTTCGCCCGTACCCACTTGAGCTTTTCGCTCTGCCGCAATAGCTGAGGACTGAGCCTCTTGCTTTTGAGCCAGAAGTCTTGATTTCAACACTTTCATAGCTTTATCTTTATTTTGAAACTGACTTCTTTGGTCTTGGCTTTCGACAACCATTCCCGTGGGAAGATGGGTTATTCGTATCGCAGATGATGTTTTGTTGATATGCTGACCGCCCGCACCGCTCGAACGGAATGTATCTATTTTCAAATCTTTCGTGTCAATGTCGAGTTCGACTTCATCAGCCTCGGGCAAAACTGCCACTGTTGCGGTAGACGTGTGTATTCTGCCTTGGCTTTCGGTATCGGGTACTCGCTGAACTCTATGCACACCGCTTTCAAATTTCAATCGTGAATATGCTCCGTTGCCGTTTACCATGAACGAAATTTCACGGTATCCCCCCAATTCGGTTTCGTTTGCTCCGACAAATTCCGTCTTGAATCCTTTTTTCTCGGCGTACATAGAGTACATTCTGTAAAGAGTTGCACAAAACAAAGCCGCTTCTTCACCGCCGGCCCCGGCTCTTATTTCGACAATAACACTTTTGTCATCGTTGGGGTCTTTGGGAATAAGCAAAATTTTCAACTCTTCTCTTGCTTTTTCGATATTCTGTGCAGATGTGCGTATTTCGTCGCTGAGCATCTCTCGCATTTCCTCATCGGATTCCTCGGCGAGCATTTGTTTCGCCTCGGTTTCCGACTGTACAGCTGTTTTGTACTCTTTATACTTTTCGACTATGGGTGTTATTTCGGAAAGCTCCTTCATTGTTTCGGAATATTTTTGAGTATCTGCCGCAACATCGGGGTCAAACAATTTTTGATTAAGCTCCTCCCAACGTTTTTCAAATACTTCGAGCTGACTAAATTCTTTCACGTTAAGACTCCTCGTTATCATTTTTGGCATGGACGATTTTTTTTATACTTTTTTCGATTTTTGACCTTGGAGCAATAATCTCTCTGCCACATTTTCGACAGACAATTTTAAAATCCATGCCGGCTCTTTTTACATTAAAATCTTTACTTCCGCAGGGGTGCGGTTTTTTCATAGTTATTATATCATTAACTCTTATGTCCACAATTGAAACTCCTTAACTTTGGCATACAAAGCGGAATCGCATAACCCCTCCGCAACGATGCCGTCTGCCGTATATTCTTCGGAGATAAGATTTCCGTTTTTGCGGATTTCGGCAATCAATCCGGCTTTATCGAACGGAACAAGCAATTTTACTCGGGTCATTCTTACCGGGAGATTATCTTCAATTGCAATAAGCAGAGAATCCACCCCCGCACCCGTTTTGGCACTTATGCGAACACCATTCGAAATATTAGGAACAATATCCAAATCGACAAGGTCGCTTTTGTTAAATACGGTAATAATCGGAGTATCGGAACAACCGAGTTCAGTCAACAGATTTTTGGTTACTTCCAAATGCAGGAGGGCTTCTTCGCTGGAAACATCGCACACATTAATTATAATATCGGCAGACGCTGCCTCCTCCAAAGTTGAGCGGAACGCTTTTACAAGATGATGAGGCAGGCGGCGGACGAATCCGACAGTATCTATTAACATGACAGTAACACCGCCGGGAAGTTTCAACGCTCTTGAGGTTGGGTCAAGAGTTGCGAAAAGCTGGTCTTTTTCGAGAACGCCCGCATTTGTAAGATAATTCATGAGGGTTGATTTTCCGGCATTGGTATAACCGACAATAGCCGCAGTTATAACGCCGTCTTTTTTACGCTTTTGACGCAGAAGCTCTCTATGCTTTTCGATTTCATCGAGTTTTTCTTCGAGAGAATCGAGTTTACGTCTTATGTGACGGCGGTCTGTTTCGAGTTTGCTTTCGCCGGGGCCTCGTGTTCCTATTCCGCCGCCCTGACGTGACATTTCGACTCCTTTTCCGGTAAGACGTGGGAGCATATATCGCAATTGTGCGGTTTCGACTTGCAATTTACCTTCTTTGGAATTTGCCCTAAGTGCAAATATATCAAGAATAAGCATAGTGCGGTCGATAACTCTAACATTTGTCGAATCCTCAATATTTTTTATTTGGATAGGTGAAAGCTCGTCATCTGCAATAATCAAATCGACTTCCTGATTTTTGCATATTTCGGCAAGCTCCTCAAGTCTGCCGGTACCAACGTATGTGGCAGACAGTGGTTTTTCAAGTTTTTGAATCATTGTACCGACTACTTCCGCACCGGCACTTTCAGAGAGGGCAATAAGCTCGTCCATAGAAGATTCCGCATCAAATGCCCCATAATCCACGCTTATTAATAAAGCTCGCTGAGGTTTTTGTTCGTTATCATACATAAATTTCATATCCTTTCATTACGCTGAAGAAGTTTATACATATCGGATGACATCATATCAATATCAAACATACGCTTTGCACTGTCGGACAAATTCAGCGAATCTTTAAATTTTGTTATAACAGGCAGTTTAGCCGAATTTTTCATTTTGCGTAAAATTTCGATTCCGCTTTTACTGAATGCAAGAACCCTTATATATTGAGGTTTCCCGAAATCGCTTTTTGTTATGCCGATATACGCACAGCACACCGCACGACTTATTCGAGCATATGTGTACCGCTTGCATTTTATTGACATGATAACATCATCAACAGTGATATTTTCTCTAACAGATTTCATGATACGATTTTCGAGTCCTTCGGAAACATCGGGAATATTACGCCAATCATCGGCGGACATTCTTCTCATAATTGAAACCGCACCACGTTCATTATACTTAAAATTTTGGGCTATTTCGCCTTTTTTGATACAATCGCATATTATATTCGCCGAAGAATCCGGAACATATTTTTTGTAAGACTCATCACCGCAAAAAATCATTTCACGCACGGCAGACGCAGACGCAAAATTCCCGTTTGGAATATGCGAATCATGTTCAGTCATAATTCTTTTTATACAAATCGGTTTTATTGTACTGTTGATTTTCTTCAATGCTTTCAAATATTCGACTGCAAGAGTATTATTGGGCTTTAACAAAATATCCGCTCCGACAGCCATTTGAACCGCATTTGGATAACTCATACCCTTTTTAATATTTTCGGAAATTTTATTCTGAGTGTTGACATCATCGAGAAGAGCAACAGCGGACTGTATCTCGGAAATATCGCCGCACTCGGCACCGAAGGCGAGTTCATCAATACAACCGCAGGAATCAAGGATACTCACCCCGCCAAAGGCGAAATTTTCGGCACTCGCACAAGAATATATTTGCGGAAGTTCAAAGACAATATCGACTCCGCATTTAACGGCGATTTCCGCACGATGATGCTTGTCCAAAACGGCACTTTGTCCACGCTGAACGAAATCCCCGCTCATTACAGCGGCAACGAGAGAACCGTCTTTTTTGATTTGCTCTATTAAATATCGGTGTCCGTTATGAAAAGGGTTAAATTCTGCTATTACTCCAACTATTTTCATTTTGACACACCGCCTTCATGCTTATATAATATCAGAATTTCCCAAAAAATACAAGTACAAACCGTAATGTCGTCAACTTAAGAAATAACTCCTTCCGTACCACCAAGGGGACTCCGTCCCCTTGAACCCCTGCCCGCTTTTTGAAAAAAGCGGGGCAAAAACTTTAATTAATGTAATGAAAAAGTTAGCGGTCACGAATTAAAGTTTTTTTGCTTCTTTCAAGGGGACTCCGTCCCCTTGAACCCCTGCCCGCTTTTTGAAAAAAGCGGGGCAAAAACTCAATTAATGTAACGAAAAAATTAGCGGTCACGAATTAAAGTTTTTTTTGCTTCTTTTTTTTTCAAATAAAAGAAGAAGAAAAAAGAAGCTCTGCGGAATACAAACATATACCGCAGAGTTCTCAATATTTACGCTAAACAAACATACCGGACTGAGGAGGTGTGTATTGAAATTTTTTGACTCTTACAAAAATAAGAACTATAAGTGCTATTCCAATAAACACACCGCCGATAATTCTAAATATTTTTGCCAGCATTTCACCGGCACCGCCCGGAACATAAAAATCTTTGTCGTTATCGGGATTTATCAAAATAGTTTTTTCTGTGCCAATAGAGGGATATACATTTGAATAAGTATTAGACGTGTACGTTCTTATTTCACCTTCCACATAGGCCTCATATACGGGGCTGTAAAGTCCATCGCCATTCGCTCTGAGGTCTACGACAACCGCCTAAACTTCCTTTGTGCAGACATCTTTTTTGGAGTTTATTATATTTGGCACTACAACTGCAAACGTTATTCCAACAATCAAAAATACAGTCACTACAATTGTTTTTACGGCTTTTATAATTTTTCTTATACCGTTCATTTTTTTTGTCTCCTAAATTAATCAAGAATAAGATCTATTTTGTCATATCTAACACAGCTTACAACAAGACTCACGATAGCCATAAGTATGCCGGCGGATATTCCAATAAGGTAGAGTCTGCTTTCACCTGCGATTATCGCAAACACGCTGACGTACATATACGGCGAAAGTATTTTCATAATGCCAAGCGATTTCGAAAGCGAACCAAGCAATCCGAACATAACGGTTATCGTAACTACTACCGCTGATATTGATGATGCCTGCGAACCACTGTTCATAAATGTGGAAAGCATGAACGATATTGACAAATATATTATTTCAATCAGCAGAAAAGCCGCAACCGCCAAGAAAACTTTTACCAAATAATTCATCTTATTATTTGAATACAGCACCGCAAGCGATACCAGCATTACAACGATATTATAACAAAACAGCACCACTGCTTGAGCTGTATAACTTGTAAGAACTGCTCCGACTCTTGAAACAGGCATAGAAAAAACAAAATTTATATCGTTGTCGCCTCGGTTGCCCACAACGGCAGACGCTCCCAAATAACTTGCGAAAATACAGCCTACAATAAGCATTATTTGCATACAGACTCCGAAATTTACTCCAAAATCTTTAAAATTGAGAGCCTGACTTTCACTGGCTGAACCCGTTACGGCTCCGGGCATGGAAGCCATCATATCATTAATTATGTCGGGAACACCCGCACTCAGCAAGTTTGAGAACATAACGATTATCATAATAAACAAACACAGCGAGATCACAGACCAAATCACAAAAGTTCTTGCACGGCTTTTTAATTTGTATCCCAGTAAAGCAAAAGAAAAATAATCACCCATCAATATTTCCCTCCGTTTTCCTTTTCGACTTGTTTTTCATAGATACCCACTAACACATCACCCAAAGACGGAAGCGTTATTTGAAGATCATCTAAATCATAAGTTGAAAGTGCCGAAATTAATGTGTTCATATCTTGTTTGTACAAGAATGAAATATATCCGTTGGAGTCGTCCACCTCTTTTATGCGGAATAGTGTGTACAAATCAGAGAGATCATCTTTGGTTTTTATGCTCACTCGGCGAGTATTGCTCTTTATAAGCACTTCTTTTTCGGAGATTTCGAGCAAAGATCCTTTTCGCATTATTGCTATGCGAGTACAGATCTGCTGAAGAAGGTCTATATTTCTATCGCTTATAACAACAGTTGTTCCACGGTCGTTAAGGTCGAGCAGATAATGTGCAAGTTTATTTTTGGTTTCTTTATCGAGGGCAACAAAAGCATTATCCATTATGACAATTTCGGGATTGCCCATAAGTGCAATAACTATGGCGACTTTTTTACGGCACGAGAGAGGCAGACTGCCGATTTTCTTATTTTTATCTACATTAAAATGCTTGCAGAGCATCATTATATGTTCGTTGTCGGAAACACCTTTAATTTTGGCGGCAGTCTTAACAACGTCTATTGCCTTCATAGATTCGCAGTAAATCGGATTTGACGGCATGAATCCGATAAGTGCTTTTTGGTCAGCGGTAAGAGATGAAACTCTTTTGCCGAAAATAGTAACATGACCGCTTGACGGGCGTGTAAAATCCATCATAAGATTTATTATAGTGCTTTTACCGCTCTTTTTAGGGCCTGCTATACCAAAAAAATCGCCTTTGTATACTGCAAAAGTAGTATCGCCGAGTGCCGGTTTTTTGGTATAATATTTTGAAGCCTTATCAAGAATAATTATATTTTCCAATTACACAACTCTCCTTTTCTTTTCTCTTTTTATCACTCTTTTATTATACATAATTCATTTATATTTTTCAACTGCTTTTTTAACATATTTATTATAGACCGAAAAAAACAAATCTAATCTCTAAATCAAAAAAAATACAAAAAAGGGTAGCTATTTAATACATAAATATGATGTAATAAAAGATAAACAAATAATTATACATGATAAGGCAGAAAGGAGCGTTTAAAATGTTGAAAGTTAAAATATCGGTCTTTCGTACAATAGCCATAATATTGTGCATTGGACTGTTTATAGAACTATTTTCGACAACGGCATTTGCCGAAACATCGGAAAATTCGCCAAAAAAAGTAGTACGTGTAGGCTGGTTTGATTCTTCGTACAATACTATGGACTCTTTTGGCAGACGTACCGGATATTGTTACGAATACGAACGCAAAATCGCCGCATACACGGGCTGGAAATACGAATACGTTGAGGGCAGTTGGGTTGAACTTTTGGAAATGCTCGAAAAAGGTGAAATAGATATTCTGGGTGGTGTTTCGTATACGAAAGAACGTGCCGAAAAAATTCTTTATCCGTCATACCCTATGGGAACAGAAGAATATCACCTGTACATTTCGGGAGACAATATAGACCGTTACAACGAAGATCTTTCATTCTTCAACAAAAAGAAAATCTGTGTAAACAAAAACAGCATACAGGAGGATTTACTGAAAGAATGGGCGAAAGCCAACAACTTAACGCCAAACATAATTGAGGTAACCTCATCGGAAAATGAAGCTGTACAAATGCTTGTCAACGGCGAAATTGACGGTTATGTAACGCTTGACAATTATCTGAATGTAGATGTACTTGTTCCTGTTGCAAAAATAGGCTATTCGGATTTCTTTTTTGCGGTTACGAGTTCTCGAACCGACTTACTTCAGAAACTCAACATTGTAATGAGCAAAATACAGGACGAAAACAGATTCTACGCTGAAGAACTGTTTGTAAAATACAATAAAAAATCGGGAGCAAATTTATTTTTGACCCATGACGAAAAGGGGTGGCTGGCAGAATACAAAACCATCAATGTTGGTTATATTGACGATTACCTTATTTACTGCGATAAAGATGATTTCACAGGCGAGCTGAACGGAGTTTTGAAAGATTATCTTGACAAGGCATCGAATTGTTTTGCAAATGCTCATATAGATTTTAAAACAACCGCATACAAATCGTCAGCCGATTCATTGACGGCTCTTTATAACGGAGAAATAGACTGTGTTTTTCCCGCAAATTTCAGCGACTACGAGGGCGAAATGACGGGACTTGTTCTTACTCCGACACTGGCAAGAGCAACACTTTATACGATAGTAAAATCTTCTGAACATCAAAATTTTGGTGAAAAGAAAAACACAACTGTTGCCGTAGTTGCGAATGATTCCAACTATGAATCATTTATAAAAGACAACTATCCGATGTGGAAAACCGTTGAATATGACAATGTAAAAGATTGTCTGGCTGCTGTATCAAAAGGCTCTGCCGACTGTTTTTTGATAAGCAGTTACCGATACAACAGTATTCACAGGCTTTGCGAAAAATACCGTCTTGTATCGCTTGATACAGGCAGAGATGTTCCGTTCTGCTTTGCGGTAAAAGAGGGCAACACACATCTTTATTCTATTCTCGCAAAAGCGACGAACATCATTCCCGATTCTTACATAAACAACATGATAACCCAATATTTTTCGGAAGAAAGAAAAGACACTCTTCTTGATTTTGTAAAAGACAACATAGTTGTTGTAATATCGATTTTAACTGTAATGATAGCCATGCTTATGCTCATAATAGTTCAAAGAAGGCTGATTATTGTGGAAAAGAAAGCAAATGAACATCGCCGTGTTGCTGATGATTTAAGTCGCCGAGTGTATGTGGACGCTCTGACCTCGGTGCGAAACAAGGGCGGTTACACGGAATATCTCGAAGAACTGAAAGTCCTTCTTGACAAAGGCGAATTAGAAGAATTTTCGATATGTATGTTTGACTGTGACGACCTCAAATACATCAACGATAAATTTGGTCATGAAAAAGGTGACGAGTATTTGAAAGCGGCATCACAACTAATCTGCCAGACATTTTGTCACAGTCCTATTTTCAGAATTGGCGGAGATGAGTTCACAGCTGTTCTAACAGGCGAAGATTATAAATATCGTCATGCCCTAATAAAAGAATTTGAGGCGGAAAGCAGATATATCAACAGTTCCTCAGAAAACGAATGGGATCACGTTAACGTTTCTTTGGGTATGGCGGATTACGATTTGTCTATCGGCGAAACCATCGAGGACATAGCAAAACGTGCCGATGAGAGAATGTACGAAAATAAACGAAAACGAAAATCCGGCAGAACTGTGCGGTAGCTCTCTCTTTTCACGCGAGCTTTCTTCTCACGCGAGCTTTCTTGGGGAAACCTTTTTTTGAAAAAAAAGGTTTCCCCAAACCCCTTCCAAAAAAACTTTAATTGTGTAAAAATAATATTTATCTAAGACATGGCAAAAACAAATCCGACTGCGACGTTTGCAGTCGGATTTGTTTACGACCATAGTACTCCAAATGAAAAGCGTAAAATTTATATAGTTAAAGTTTTTTTGCTTCTTTTTTTTCAAAAAAAGAAGAGAAAAATTGACAAAAAACTTTAAATCCGACTGCGACGTTTGCAATCGGATTTAT
>CACXHC010000200.1 GCA_902767285.1 uncultured Ruminococcus sp. | reverse complement strand
GCGGTTTATAAAGAGCTGATAATCGGACTTGAACCGACGACCTCGTCCTTACCAAGGACGCGCTCTGCCGACTGAGCTATATCAGCGAATGTGGCGACCCGGAACGGGCTCGAACCGTCGACCTCTAGCGTGACAGGCTAGCGTTCTAACCAACTGAACTACCGGGCCACAAAAGTAAAAACACACTGCCTAATAATAGTATCATAAAATGGGCAGTTTGTCAACAATTTTTTAGACGAAATTCCGCCGATTATAGAAATCGACGGAACCCGTCAACAAATGGAAAAAAATTCAAGATAATTTAAGATAATGAATTACTTAATTTCAACTTCTGCTTTAACTTCTTCGAGTTTAGCTTTCATAGCCTCTGCATCGTCTTTAGAAACAGCCTCTTTGAGGGTGTTAGGAGCACCATCAACAAGAGCCTTAGCTTCCTTAAGTCCGAGACCTGTGAGTTCACGAACAACTTTGATAACTTTGATTTTCTCAGGGCCTGCACTCTTAAGAACAACGTCGAACTCTGTTTTCTCTTCAACAGCTGCTGCTGCGTCTGTGGGAGCTGCTACTGCTACGGCTGCTGCTGCGGATACGCCGAATTTCTCCTCGATAGCGTGTACGAGTTCTGAAAGCTCAAGAACTGTGAGCTGGCCAACTTCTTCAACAATTGCATTGATTTTATCTGATGCCATGGTAATTTACCTCCAAAATAAAAATTAATTTTAAATCTAAAAAAAATAAAAAATAAGTTAGAATAAAGGATCAAGCTTCGGCAGTAGCCTCAGCGTTTTTCTTTGCGATAGACTCCTCAGCACCGCCGTTATCGGCAATAGCCTGAACCGCACGGGCGAAGCCTGCGACAGTTGCGTTGAGGGCGTTGCAAACGGTTGCAAGAAGAACATCTCTTGTAGGAAGTTTAGCAAGAGCGGCAACTGTGTCCACCCCAACAACTTTTCCGTCAACGTAACCGCTTTTTATAACGAACTTCTCGTTTTTATCGGCATACTTAGAAAGAATTCTTGCTGCTGCTGTATGATCCTCGGCACTTGTTGCGAGGGCTGTTGTACCTTCGAGTACTGCCTTAAGATCGTCAAGACCCGCTTCTTCTGCGGCACGTCCGAGAAGGGTATTTTTAACAACGGTATACTGAACACCTGCTTCACGGAGTTCTTTTCTGAGCTGAGTATCATCTGCGACATTGATTCCCTCGTAACTTACAACAACTCCGGCAACGGAATTTTTCAAACGATCGGAAACCGCAGCTACAACAGCCTGTTTTTGTTCAAGAACTTTTTGACTTGGCAAAACCTTTTCACCTCCGAATAATAATAAAAAAGCCCCCCGCCTGCATCAAGGGTATGCAGAGGAAGGACGCAACAATTTCAGTAAATAAAAAATCGACTGACAACTATGTTCGATCCTCGGCAGGCGGTAAGTTTAAGCAATATCCAAATAAAGTAGAATATTGCACCTGCTGTCTTTGGACAGCAAAGACATTATATCACACACAGGTGTGATTTGTCAACAAATTTTTGACATATTTCGGGGAACATAAAAATTCCCCGAAATACGCATTATTGATTACGCTTGGAATTTTGCGGGGCTAATCTTCACAGAGGGACCCATTGTAGAAGTAACGGCACAAGATCTCACATACTGACCTTTAGCGGCAGCGGGTTTAGCCTTAACGATAGCACCCATAATTGTATCGAAGTTTTCCTGGAGTTTATCTGCACCGAAAGAAACTTTACCTATGGGGCAGTGAATGATATTTGTCTTATCAAGGCGGTACTCGATTTTACCTGCTTTAGCTTCTTTGATAGCCTTAGCGATATCAGGAGTAACTGTACCCGCCTTGGGGTTAGGCATAAGACCACGAGGGCCGAGGATTCTACCAAGACGGCCAACAAGACCCATGCAGTCGGGGGTTGTGATGAGGACATCGAAATCCATCCAGTTTTCCTGCTGGATTTTCTGAGTCATATCTTCGGCACCCACGAAATCGGCACCTGCTTCTTTAGCGATGTCAACGTTAGCACCTTTGCAGATTGCGAGTATTCTAACTTGCTTACCTGTACCGTTTGGAAGAACGATAGCACCTCTAACCTGCTGATCTGCGTGTCTGCCGTCTACACCGAGTTTAACATGAACTTCAACTGTTTCGTCGAACTTTGCAGTTGCTGTTTTAATAACTGTTTCCAAAGCCTCTTTCGGCTCATAAAATTTTGTTCTGTCGATAAGTTTAGCACTCTCAACGTATTTCTTACCGTGTTTCATTAGTTTTCCTCCCTATTGAGTGGTAATTACGGATAATAGTTGTCCTCCCACCCGGGTCTATTGTCAGAAAAAAATTAGTCTACAACAACAACGCCCATGCTGCGTGCTGTTCCCGCTATCATGCTTTCAGCAGCTTCGAGGCTTGCAGCGTTCAAGTCTCTCATTTTCTGTTCAGCAATCTTTCTGACCTGTTCACGGGTAATGTTTGCAACTTTTGTTTTATTCGGAACACCCGAGCCATGCTCTATTCCGCAAGCCTTCTTTATGAGGACTGCTGCGGGCGGTGTTTTTGTAACGAATGTAAAGGAACGGTCGGCATATACCGTTATTACTACGGGGATTATAAGACCCACATCTGCCTTTGTTCTCTCGTTAAATTCTTTTGTGAATGCCATAATGTTTACGCCATGCTGACCTAATGCAGGGCCAACCGGCGGTGCCGGTGTCGCTTTGCCGGCAGGTATCTGGAGTTTTATAAATCCTGTTACCTTCTGAGCCATTTTTAATTGCACCTCCAAAATATAGTGGTCAATGCGGAACGCTCAATAAATTTCGTCCCTCCCACTTTCTTCTTTTTTTGTAAAAAAAGAAGCAAAAAAAACTTCCTTCTTTTTTTTGTAAAAAAAAGAAGCAAAAAAAACTTTAGTTGGTGGTTGCTTTCTTTTTACAATAGGTAAGCACCGCCCAACAAAATTTATGAATACTCGCTCATCTGAGCAAATTATCATACGGGTTCAACATCACCAAGACCCATCTCGACTGTCACATTACCCGTAACAGCCTGACCGGAAAATGTAAGATGCACCACTCCGCCCTGAAGGTCGATTTCTTCAACACGCATAACTTTGCCTTTGTATGGGCCTCTTGTTACACGCACTTTATCTTCCACTCTGTATGGAACTTCGACTATCTCAGCTTCAACGCCCATGCGGATTGTTTCGGCTTCGGTAAGCGGAAGCGGGCTTTTGGGGTCGGTTCCGACAAATCCGGTACAGCCTCTTATATTTTTGACTATATGCCACGACTCATCGGTATAAACCATTTTTATAAAGACGTATCCGGGATAAAGTTTTCGCTCATAAACTTTTTCTTTGCCGTCTGCTATTTCCTTAACTTTTTCAACAGGAACTCGCACATCGTTAAAGAGGTGATAGAGATCTCTGTTTGCAATAGTAGACATCAAGTTACTTGCGACCTTGTTTTCATAACCCGAATAAGTATGAACTACATACCATTTAAAATCTTCCGACACAAAGCACACATCCTTTCGACTGCATTTTTATATACAACAAGAAATCGAATTACAGGTATTAGCTTGGTTAGATGTCCATGATAAGCTTAAGCAAAGCTAAGAAGCCGGTATCGAGGCCATAAACAAAAAGCCCCACAACAAGCAGAACGCTGAGTACTATACCAACGTTTTTGAATGTTGTTTTAGGAGTTGGCCATACGATTTTTTTAACTTCGCTGCGGCACTCTCTGAAGTATTTAGCGAGCTTGGCGAATGCCGAAGTTTTTTTCTCATCTTTTTTGCTCGCTTTGGCAGATTCAGTTTTCTTTTCGGATTTTTTTTCAGTTTTAGTATCCGTTTCGGATTTTTTCACACTATCTTCAGCATTTTCTTCTTTTGCCAAAGTTATCTTCTCTGAATCCTTTTCAGAAGTAGTGACTTTCTTGCTTCCGGCATTAGGTTTTTTAGTCTTTTTAGACTTTTTAGATTTAGCCATTTTGCAAACCTCCGTTACTTTCTGAAATTCATATTAATTACTTTGTTTCTTTATGCTGAGTGTGTTTTTTGCAGAATCTGCAATACTTACGCATTTCGAGTCTATCGGGATCATTTTTCTTATTTTTCATTGTGTTGTAATTACGCTGTTTGCACTCTGTGCAAGCCATTGTTATTTTAACTCTCATTATAACGGCACCTCCGTTTTTCTCGGTAAATTTAGCCTCCCTCTAAAAGGGGATTCAACACAAAAATAAAAGCCCCTTGCGAGGTAATTTTTATTCTATCACACTTTACAAATAGTGTCAATAGTTTTTGTAAAGATACAAATATTTTGCAGAAGAAAAATAGCCGGAGCCGGCCGACACTGCAACCTGCTGACCGGCTCAAACAAATATGCCATGGGATAATTACATCGCAATAAGCGACATACAAAAAGGGTCTGCAAGAATTTAGCTGTACACAGAAGAGTTATCAATCGATTTCGACTGCAATTTTAACATTCTTTCTGATAGCCGCTGCTCTTGCAACAGTACGGATTGCCTTAGCTATTCTGCCTTGCTTTCCGATGATGCGACCCATATCGTCTTCAGCCACATGAATATGGTATACAATGACACCTTCTTCGTTGGGCTCGTCTGCTTCAACGCTGACTGCGTCAGGCTGTTCAACCAGACCTTTGGCGATGGTCAAAAGCAATTCTGTCATACGAATTTTTCCTTTCGATTTCATTTTTGTATTTTTCGGCAACCTCGGCAAAACGCCGATAGTTACTCGAAATTACCCAATTACATTTGCCTTTTTAAGCAAAGCTCTCACGGTGTCGGTAGGCTGAGCTCCTTTAGCAATCCAGCTTTGAACCTTATCCGAATCCACCTTAACAACAGCGGGATCAACAGTAGGATTATAGTAACCTACTTCCTCGATGAATCTTCCATCTCTCGCATATCTGCTATCTGCAACAACAATACGATAGAACGGAGCTTTTTTGGCACCCATTCTTCTAAGTCTGATTTTTACCATTTTGATTTCACCTCCGAAAAAAGATGTATATATTCATTGGCACAATAATAAAAGGGATTGCACCTCATGAAAAGCATTAATTATTACTGAAATCCGCCGCTGAACGGGGGGCCACCGAGGCCGGGCAATTTTTTATATTTTTTCTTACCATTTTTCTTAGTAACTTTTTTAATCATTTTCTGCATCATTTCGAGTTGTTTTATAAGGCGGTTAACGTCCTCGACCTTCATGCCTGAGCCTTTAGCTATACGTTTTTTGCGTGACGGATTTATTATAGAAGGTTTCTGACGCTCCTCGGGGGTCATAGAGAGGATAATTGCCTCAAGTCTATCGATTTGCCTGTCATCGATATCGACATCTTTCAATTCTTTGTCCATGCCGGGCAATTTTGAGAGGACATTTTTGAGAGGCCCCATTCTTTTGATTTGCTCGAACTGGTCGAGAAGATCATTGAAATCGATTTTATTTTTGATAAGTTTCTCTGCCATTTCCTCGGCTTTTTTGCGGTCGAGTTTTTCTTCGGCTTCTTCGATGAGGGTAAGCATATCGCCCATACCGAGGATACGGGATGCCATTCTGTCGGGGTGAAAGATTTCGAGGTCATCGAGTTTCTCGCCGGTACCGGCGTATTTGATAGCCTTACCTGTAACGGCTTTTATGCTAAGGGCAGCACCGCCACGGGTATCGCCATCGAGTTTAGTAATTACGACACCTGTTATGTCGAGCAAATCATTAAAAGATTTAGCGACATTCACGGCGTCCTGACCCGTCATAGAATCGACAACGAGGAGGATTTCCTGAGGTTCGACAGCCTCTTTAATTTTTTTCAATTCGCCCATGAGCTGTTCATCTATATGGAGTCTGCCTGCGGTATCGAGGATAACGACATCGTAGCCATAGTCACGGGCGTAGCGGATAGACTCTTTAGCGGTTTTAACGGGATTCTGGGTACCTTTTTCGAATACAGGAACATCGACTTGACCCGCAACAACTTTGAGCTGGTCGATAGCGGCGGGGCGATAGATATCGCAAGCGACAGCGAGGGGGCGATGCCCCTGTTTTTTGAGCATACGAGCGATTTTGGCTGTATGAGTAGTTTTACCCGAACCCTGAAGTCCGCACATCATGATAATGCAGGGAGGCTTGCTTGGAAAATTAAGGCGAACCTCCTCACCGCCCATGAGCTGAGTAAGCTCTTCATTAACAATTTTGATTACCATTTGAGCAGGGGTAAGGCTTTCCATTACGTCTGCACCTATGGCACGTTCGGTAACTTTGGCGGTAAAGTCTTTAGCTACTTTGTAGTTTACATCGGCTTCGAGCAAAGCCATACGAACCTCTCGCATAGCTTCTTTAACATCGGACTCGGTCAATTTGCCTTTATTTTTAAGTCGTTTGAAAGCGTTTCCCAATTTTTCTGAAAGTCCCTCGAACGCCATACATTCACCTCAAATCGTCATTATGTAATTATCATCATTTTCACTATTTTTCACAAAATCGATTACGGTTTCGGCAAAATCTGCGAGTTGCTTATTTCCGCTGGCGAGTCCTTCCTGTCGTACTTTTTCGGCATAGCGGCAGAAATCCTCACATTTGTTAACGTAGTTGCCGAAACGTCTGACAAGTCCGAGTCTTTGTTCCATGTCCTGAAGTATCTCCTCTCCCTTTTGCAGAGATGCTCGAACTCCTTGTCGGCTCATCTTCAGTTCTTCGGCTGCTTCACTCAGTGACAAATCATCATCATAGTATAGGCGGAGTGCCTCCCTTTGTCGCTCAGTCAGCATTTCTCCATAGAAATCTACTAATCTTGGTATGTCGTAGTGCTTGTCCATAGATCCTTCACCCTGTAAAGCGTTTTCGTTTACAGTTCATCATTATACACCGTTTGCATTGCTTTGTCAACCCCTTTTTTCTCTTCTTTTTTTTTG
>CACXHC010000199.1 GCA_902767285.1 uncultured Ruminococcus sp. | reverse complement strand
TTCTATGGTCGTAAACAAATCCGACTGCAAACGCCGCAGTCGGATTTGTTTCCATCGTATTGAGTAAATATTTTTTACAATTAAAGTTTTTTGGAAGGGGTTTGGGGAAACCTTTTTTTCAAAAAAGGTTTCCCCAAAAAAAGCCTCCGAAAATTACAAACTACATACTGTGCCAATAAACACAGGTACGTTATTTTTCATATCATAGATTGAGAAGATGAACGGGCGGTCAAGGATAATTCTGTCATTAGCGGGAGCAACAGCCGTAGGCCTGTCAATAATCGCCGTAGCAGCGGCAGCCTTTGTTCCGTGTTCGTCAAGCTCGATGAATGATTTATGGACAACGCTGTTTATGCTTGTGCTAACCGGATTATTTGAAGAATCCAAAAAAGCAAGTTTCGAGAAATCAGCATTATCTAAAAATGCTGATTCCATGCCCATATCTGAAAGCATATTATTCATCGAATAAGTGCAGTCAAATTTAAATTTGGGTATGCCGACATCAACTCTTCTGTAATTTTTGCATGAAACAAGTTCTTTTATTGTTGAGTCGTCCATCTGTGAGATGTATTCGTCAATACCGATATTCTCATCGGGAAGAATCGCAACAAATGCGTATTTTTCATTACCGGACTCGGATTTTCTCGGCTCGTACTCTTTTATAAAACCGATTGCCTTGTCATCACTAATATAGAACGATTCTTCCGAGTTTAGAAACTCTACCATAGATTGCGTTCCGTCAAAATTTTCGAATGGTCTTTTCCAAATATCGGATTTTTCGTATTTGTCTTTCCATGCACCATCAAAGGCAACTGCGTTGAGCAGAATACATATTGAATCTTCGGGAATTTTCGAAATAATAGACGGAATCATTTTGTCTGTGTTGTCGCTTACCCAGTTGTTTATCTTTTTAACGGTGTCATTATTGGCGGGGCCGTTGAATATTTCGGCAAAATATTCCGTTTGAACTGTATTTTTAAAATCAGGCGAAATATATATATTTGGTTGATCGATTGCAAAAATTGAATTTGCAATTTTCAATATATTTCCGCTATTTATTGTATCCATATAATCGTGAATGTAGGAATTTATATTTTCGGTAGAATTTACGCCGTTGCCGAGAACATCAAGCATTTCTTGTTGAGTGATTCCATCAGCACCGTTGTTGAGCATCGAAAGAGCTGTATAAACCGAAAGTGGAGAAACCAGCGTGTTTTTACCGCTTTTGTCGTAACATCTTTTGAAAAGTTCTGCCGAAAAATCGTTTATGCCGTCATTAACATCGTATGAAGACTCGGACGCTGACTGCGATATTTCATCAAATCCAATACTTTGTCTTAATATCGTCATAGCGTCTTTGCTTGTGATAGCTGAATCACCGTCAACGTCAGCTCTCTTGAAAACAGTGTTTCTTATTTGTTCATCATCTACGGAACTGCGAAGAACGGATATTGCATCGTTAGATGTGATAACTCCGTCATGGTCAATGTCACCACTTAAAATGAGAGTTTTGGCACTTGCCGAAACCGTTGTGCCTATCAGAATCAATGCTGCAAGAATAGCGGCAGTTATATTTTTAGTTTTCATAAAAAGCAACCTTTCTTTATTTTTATTTAGAAATCGCACACTACACCGATAAAAAGCGGAATATCGTTATTTAAGTCATATATCGAAAAAACAAAAGGACGATTAAGATATACTTTTTTGTGCAGTTCGAAATCAGCGGGAGAATTTTTCTCTTCAATTATGGCAGTAACAGCAGCCGCTTCGGTTCCGCCCTCTGTAAGATTGATAAAGGTTTTGTGTAAAACTTTGCTTACATGAATACCGCCACCCTCGGTCAGTTCCGAAAAATCTGCTTCTCCCGAAGAAAATGCCGATGGCATACCCATATTCATCAAGGGTTCGTTCATCAAATATGAACACTCAAACGAGAATTTCGGCAAAAGTACATCAACGGGATTGCTCGTGCAATTTTTTACAAGGTCGTGAATTGTGTCCGAAGTCATGTTGTTTACATACTCGTCAATGCTTATATCTTCATTGGGAAGAATAGCTACAAAAGCATAATTATGCAAATCATCGTAAACGCTGTCACCCATATATCTTTTTATAAAACCTGTTGAAAATTTATCTCTTATATATGAATATTCAGTATTTGACATATATTCGGCATTCGATTTTGAACCATCATAGTTTGTAAATTTATCACTGAAAGTTCTTGCCGGGTCGAACTCTCCCCACCAATCGGCTTTAAAATAAACAGCGTTGAGAAGAACTGAAACGGTATCGGGGTTTAACTCGTCAATTATCATCGGTATTCTGCCATTGGTATTTTCTGATGACCAAAGATTTATTCTGTCAACAGCGGCTTGGTCGGGCGTTGCGTGGAATACCTCGGCTGAATACTCTTTTTGTAATGTATCGATAAATTCTTGCTTTACCTTAATATCATCTCTATCCATAACAAAAATTGAGTTTGCTGTTTTTAATGTTTTGCCCTTGGATATTAACTCCATATATTTATTTATAAAAGAGTTTATGTCAGCAATATCGAGTGTTTCTTCACCGCTTAAAACATCTGTTATTTCTTTATATGTATTGCCAGCCGCACCGTTGTTGAGCATAGCGAGTGCATCATACATGGAGTACGGCGAAATTATTGTGTTTTCGCCATCGAAAACTTCCTTGAGATTTTCTACCGCAAAATTATTTATGGCATACGGAACAGAATAGGGAATATCTTCAGTATCTGCGAAAGAATCCATACCGACACTTTTTTGTAAAATCAAGAGAGCATCGTTACTGGTGATTTTTCCATCTTCATCAATATCAATACGCATTTTTTCTTGACCGTAAACATAGAAAAACGGGTCTGTCGAAATTCTGAGAACAGCAAGAGCTTCTGCGGATGTAACATATCCGTCAAGGTCATAATCACCCAAAAAGGTTTTCACGGTTTTTGCACTTGATGAAATCATCGCCGATGAAGATGCAATTGCCGCTGTTAAAACAGTTGCTATTATTTTCTTGAATTTTTTCATAATGTTCGTACACACCTTTCTAAGAAAAATAAATTGAAATTTCATTTATTAGACGTAACAAAAAGCAAAAACTCTCACATAAAAAATTAATTTTCCAAAATTTTTACTGAGCCAATAAAAAGAGGTATGTCATTTTCTTTGTCGTATATTGCGAAAACAAAAGGACGGTCAAGAGTTACGATTTTTGGTTCTTCAGCCACGGCGATCGCATTATCCTGCATTATTATACCTGTAACAGCAGCGGCTTTTGTGCCTTTTTCATCAACTTCAATATGTGTTTTATGAATCACATCGCCTATCGAAATGCCATTTCCTGATGACGATTCAGCCATGCCCGAAAAATCCGCAGAAGGTGTAAACGCCGTAGGCATACCCATATCGGAAAGAGTTTTCGGCAATTTATAGCTTACATCAAACGTAAATTTCGGAAGATTTACATTAACATCACAATGTTCACAACTGCTGACCATATCCGAAATATCATTTGCCGAAAGAGATTCCACATATTTATTTATATCGATATTCTCGTTTGGAAGAATACCCACAAAACAATAATAATTATCATTAGAATCGGGTTCGTAATATTTTACAAAACCAACGGCATTTTTTGTTTGGATATAATTATTTTCGGTACTGTTCATAAAATCGGTTTCTATGACTGAGCCGTCATAATTGTTGAAATCTTTTTTAAAAACATCGGTTTCGGGGTCATATGGAGATAGCCATTTTCCATCAAACGCAACAGCATTTAAAATAATTGATATTGTATTTGGATTGAGCTCTTGAGGCGGAAGAATAGCAGGTATCATTTCATTTGTTTTTTTATTGACCCAAGAATTTATTTTTTCAACAGTTTTGATACTCGTATCACCATGGAAAAGTTCGGCATAGTACGAATTTTTCAAAACATCGTTAAATGCTTGATTTATGGTTATGTCTTTGCGGTCTATAATAAACATCGAGTTTGCGATGTTTATTATATCACCGCTGTTTGATTTGCTCATATAATCAGACAAATAATTATTTAAGCTTTCGATAGATGTATTTTCGTTGCCTGTAAGCAAAGTATTGATTTCATTTCGTGTTTGACCGTCAGCACCATTATTGACCATAGCGATAGCGGTATAAACCGAAATAGGCGATACTAAAGTATTGGGGTTTTCGGCATTGGGGTCAGCAAAGCAGTTTTTAAAAAGTTCGTTTGAAAAAGATTTTATAATATCGCTGTTGAACGGGGCATCGGAAGTATTTGTTTTCAAATTTTCTGATGAAATATCTTTTTTTGCGGAACAGGAACAAAGCGTCAAAACCGAAATCATAACACACGCTATTTTTTTTAATATATTCATAACTGAAAATCCTCTTCTATTAAAAAACAATGGGAAAATATTTTTGCAGAACATTTTTTGTATCTTCGGACAAATCAAATTCTCCGCTGACAGAACCGTTATATAAAACTTTCACTTTATCATGATAGATACGGTACTCTGTATTGTTTATCATGATGACGCACATAAACTGAGAGGCATTTCCAACATATTCGGAAAGCGGATTGCTGAGTGACTGACATATCTCGTCAACAGCCGATTGGTCGGTTATTGTTATGGTATCATTCGCCTTAAATGTAACGCTTTCAGATGCGATAGAATCAACGTATTGAGAATGATCGGCGACATCATTTTCAGCACTTTTTTCAACATCGATTTCACCGGCATTATAAGCGGAAGTTGCTTCGGCGAGTTCACCTACTTCATTTAACGGAGTTTGGTATTCGTCATCTAACTGAAGTGAATCGCTTTTTTTGTCGTATGTTTCGTTAGCATTATTACTACGATTTGCTTCGGCAATCAAGTTTTCGGAAGAGGACATTTGAGAAGGCAAATTAATACTGTTTATTCCTATGAGCGACATAATAACAAAAGCAGCGGCAACAGGCACAACACTTATGCGAAGCATTTTCATGTGGCGGTCATGAGATTTAAGTTTATCGGCTTTTTTGTAAACGAGCTGTTCAAAATCGTCATTATTCATCATATTGAAATCCCTCCTCTGCAAGAATTTTTTTAAGGGCGGTTTTACCACGGGTCACATAATTATCTACTTGTTTCACGGATTTTTTCATAGATTGAGCCACTTCAGCATAAGACATCCCCTCAAAATACACGAGCATAAGTGCTGTGCGGTAGTTGTCGTTAAGTTTAGGCAGAGCATCGTGAAGTCGGCGAGAGCGTTCATCTTTTATCATAGATTCTTCTATGGTGGAGTAGTCATCATCGGCAACAAACTGCGACTCGTTTTCAATCAGCGACAAACGAGAATATTTGCGAATATGGTCTACCGCCATGTGGTGAGCAATCGAAAAAATATAAGATTTGAGCGATGATTTAAACCCGAATTTATGCGGTCGAGCTATGAGTTCAGCGAAGCAGTCGGCGGCAATATCCTCGGCAGTATCTACATTTTTTACATAGCTGTTTATGAAAAATATCAACGGGTCATGAAATTCGTTTATTATAATTTTGAAAGCATTCTTATCTCCATCTAAATATTGGCGGAATGCGTAATCGGCGAAACTCACAAAATCACCCTCCTTATTTTTAGTCGTTTTAAAAAGGACAAATCCTCACCCTAATTCTATCATATATCGTCTGTTTTGTCTATAAACTTGCTTCCTTGATACTGTGAAAAATTGGCTTTCTTAGGAAAACCTTTTTTGAAAAAATTGGCTTTTCTTTCGAAAACCTTTTTTGAAAAAAAATTGGCTTTTCTTGGGAAAACCTTTTTTGAAAAAAAGGTTTTCCCAAACCCTTTCCAAAAAACTTTTTTTATGGTAGAGTAGG
>CACXHC010000198.1 GCA_902767285.1 uncultured Ruminococcus sp. | reverse complement strand
GTTTAATTTTAAGGAATATTCGTTTAAACACCTAAAATTTATATAGTAAAAGTTTTTTTTGCTTCTTTTTTTTTCAAAAAAAAGAAGAGAAAATAAGCAACAAATTGTATATTTCTTGGGGTTGTTGTTTTTTCAAAAAAGGTTTTCCCAAGAGAACCACCAAACAAAGAAAGCCAATTTTTACACAATTAAAGTTTTTTGGAGGGGGGCTTGGGGGGAGCCTTTTTTTCAAAAAAGGCTCCCCCCAAAAAAGCCGCCGGACAAAGAAAGCTACGCTGTCAAGGTTTGCGGGAAACAGAGGAAACGATGACAAAAATTACCATAAATGCTGATGTGAAAATCATAGCAACGCCGGCGTAAACGAGCCACAGCATACCGGAGTCGCCTTCTTCGGTGTTATCCTTGATAAAATCGAATGTTTGCGTACCTTTCGACTTTTTGATATTGTCGTTGGATAAGTCCAGCATAATAGAATGCCAATCATCATTTGTCAGCTCGTCTGTATCGATGACCTTGCTTGCGGTGTTTACAAGACTTTCCGCAGGCTCTTCATACTCGGGGATATATATATAATTGTCATCGTACTGGGCTTGATAGGTGTTATATACATACTGGTTGTACTGATATGAGTTGTCCACATACGATGTTGTGTAATCGGTGTAACTTTGGGTCTGATACGATACTGTCGGCTGAGGATAATTGCCCTCGCTTATAACATCGCTGTATGTTGCCGAATATGTGTACTCCGATGTGGCTGGCTCTTGATATTCTTGAGGGTCAGTTGTAGGGGTGCTTTCATAATATGGCTCGGGTTCGTAGCTTACAATCGGCTCTTCAGGAACATACGGCTCAGGGGTGGGGTCTGCCGGAACATACGGCTCGGGAGTCGTTGGCTCAACAGGTGCTGTCGGTGCGACCGGCTCTACCGCTGCCGGATATTCGTCATCACCCGAGGGGCGATTCAATGTTTCGGCGGCAACTGCCGAAAAACACGCTATCGACCCTAAACAGCATATCGCAGATATAATAGAAATTATAGTTAATTTCATTTTTGCCAATTTCATAAAATCGCCCTTTCTCTTATTATTTACTATTTTTATTACTACTTCCGTGAGAGAGTATTATTCGTCATCGTCCTTTATGAACATTTTGACTTTATATTTCTTTATAGCACTCTCGTTTTTCTTAATGCCCATAGAATTTGCTTTATCTGTAAGGAATGTTTTAAAATCATCGCTCTTCATTTTGTCAAGCATTGTGTAACGAGTATATCCGCTCTTGAGGTCGTATATATAAACTTCGTCGTCGTTGTCCTCTGTGTTGGTATTATAATACGATGACTCTGTTTTGAGATAATCTTCAATATCAGCGTTCTTCGGTCTGTAAACAAGATAGTAAACTTTTGTTGCGTCCTCTCCTGTTGTAACAACTGTTGCTTTGCCTTCGTCAAGCGACATTACAGCATCATAAACTTCTTGAGCAAAAGTTGTGTTCTCGTCCTCGTTCTTGAATGCACCCGAATATGTGGGGTCATATGTGAATCCGTACTCCGAACTAAATGCTCGTGCAACTTTTTTGTAATCTTCGCCCGAATTGAGCATCTCGGCATATTCTGCAAAATTATTCTCGGCTCTCGTGAACTCTTCGGGAGCTTTTGCTACTGATTCGCCGTCCGAGTTCGTTTCCGACATACTATAACTAAAGAATGCGTATCCTTTGAAATTGTTTGCGAAATAATCTCTCAATTCGTCATCAGAAACAGCCTTTTCGCCTTCTGCACCGTAAAGATGCTCGAAAACTTGACCATATTTTACGCTGTAATCCGCATAACAATATGTGAAACTCTCTTCGCCTATGCCGTATCCCTCAAGAGTCTTTTTAGCAGTTGTCCATACTTGGTCTGCGTAACTTCTCGCCGCTTCGTCCTCGGTTTCGTCAAGCTCAAGATCGTACTCCGAGAAAAGCTGCTCAATTGCTACCATTCTCAAAGACGTTTCGTCTGCCATGTCAAGAGCGTACTGTTCAAGAGTCTTTTTCTCTTCGTCACTGTCTTTTACTTCTGTGCTGAGGAGGTCTTTTTTCTTTATCTCGTCAGGAGATTCAACAAGGTCGTATCCCTCGTAATATCCGTTGAGCAGATTGTAAATGTACGAACCCGCCGAAAGACTTACATCTCCGCTTTTGTACGACCAGCTTTGATCTCCGCAGCCGGTTGCACAAGCCATCATTGAAATCGATACAATCAATGAGGCGATTTTTTTTGCATTGTTCATGTTAATTTCTTCCTTTCCCGATTTTTTTCGAGTAATTAAAACGTTCAGAGTATATTATACACAATATCTGTATGTTTTTCAACCCTTTTTTCAAAGCAATTTTTTCAGCATATCAAGAACAGTCGCTCCATCTGTCATTGGCACACCGATAAACGGCTTTGTTTTGTTCATGACAATTCTTGCATTTCCCTTTGTGTTTTTTATAAATTGGATTACCTCGTCCGAATCCATATCATTTGTAAAAAAGCGGAGCTCTTGCTCGCACTGCTTTATCTCGTAGAATTTCTCAGCTGATGCCATATTCTTCACGAGCATTACATCTATCAAACGCATAACCGTTTGAGGAAGGTCGCCGTATCTGTCGAGAAGTTCGTCTATAACGTCCGATGCGTCCTCACGGTTGCGTATATCGGCGATTCTGCGGTAAGCGTCAATTCTATGATTGAGATGCTCTATATAAGTATCGGGAATATATGCACTTATCTTCAAATCAATAACGCACTCGCTAAGACGTTTCGGCAAAGGCTCGCCCTTAGTTTCGGCGATGGCTTCATTGAGCATTCTTATGTACATATCATAGCCGACATCTTCAATATGACCATGCTGGTCGCTTCCAAGAATACTTCCTGCTACACGCAGTTCAAGATCTCTCATGGCAATTTTGAATCCCGAACCAAATTCCGTAAATTCTCGTATAGCCGTCAGTCGTTTTGTGGCAATATCCGAAAGCTCTTTTTGTGGATTGAACGTAAAATATGCGTATGCCCTTCGTGATGACCTTCCTACACGTCCTCTTATTTGGTGCAGTTGAGAAAGTCCCATGCAGTCGGCATTTTCGATAATAAGAGTATTGGCATTCGGAAGGTCAACGCCTGTTTCAATAATCGTCGTGCAAACAAGAACGTTAATTTCTTCTTCGAGCATTTGTCGCCAAATTTCCGAAAGTTCCTGCTCGTTCATTCTGCCGTGAGCTATGCCGATATTCGCCTCGGGAACATCTTTTTTTATGCGAGCCGCCGCATGAGTAATCGTATCTATTTTGTTGTAGAGATAGAACACCTGACCGCCTCGGCGGAGTTCTCGCCTGATTGCCTCTGTGATGACTGTACTGTCATGAGCCAAAACGTAAGTTTGAACAGGCTTGCGGTCGAGCGGAGCTTCTTCAATAACCGACATATCACGCAAACCGCTCATAGCCATATTGAGAGTGCGGGGGATAGGTGTTGCCGACAATGACAAAATATCAACATTTTTGAATTTTTGCTTGAAATGCTCTTTTTGAGCAACTCCGAAACGCTGTTCTTCATCTATTATAACGAGTCCTGGGTCACGAAATTCAACATTTTTTTGTATGAGCTTATGTGTGCCGATTATGAAATCAATTTCGCCCGTTTTTAATTTTTTGAGAATTTCGTGCTGCTGCTTTGTCGAACGGAATCTCGAAAGAAGTTCTATATTTACGGGGAATCCCTCAAAACGGCGTAATACTGTTTGATAATGTTGCCACGCAAGAATAGTTGTTGGAGCGAGGAGTATACACTGTTTCGACTCAGATACGCACTTGAAAGCGGCTCGCAAAGCAACTTCGGTTTTGCCGAATCCGACATCTCCGCAAAGCAGACGTTCCATAGGAACGCTTTTTTCCATATCGCCTTTTATCTCGTCAATACATCTGAGTTGATCTTCAGTTTCTTCGTACTCGAATTTAGCTTCAAAATCTCTTTGCCACTCGCCGTCCGCACCGAAAGCATATCCTTGAGTTTTCATTCTTTCGGCATAAAGTTTTATAAGATCTTCGGCAATATCTTTTGTAGCTTTTCTAACTTTCGCTTTAGCTTTTGTCCAATCGCCCGATGACAGTCTGCTGAGTTTAACGGCTCCGTCCTCTTTAGGGCCTATATATTTTGTAACAAGGTCAAGACTTGTTACGGGAACATAGATCATTTCGCCTTTGTCGTAAAGTATTTTTATATAATCTTTGATTATTCCGCGAACATCGAGTTGATGAATGCCGTCAAATTTTCCTATGCCGTAAGTTTCGTGAACAACGTAATCACCGATGGAGAGTTCAGCCAAACTGAATATTTGTTTTGATTTGTTGCGGTAACCGGATTTACGTTTGCTTATTGTTCTGATATGCCCTTGAGAAATCAACGCAAATTTCTTTTGAGGATATTCGATACCCGATGACAACGCACCGGGCAATACATAAATTTTTTCGTTTAGACAATCGACATTTTTGCTTTCGGAAACATTGTATCCTTTTTCGATAAGCTCGCCACGCAGAGAATCGGAAGCTCTTTCGGTACCTGCCAAAATGACGGTTGTGTATTTGGCTCGGATATACGGCTCAATATCTTCGGTAAGAAGTTTTGTACTTCCGCCCCACAGCGAAAGATTTTTTACAGAAAAACTCACCATTTCGGACAGCGGAGTATCATAAGAACCGCTGGTAAAATTATCTAAATAGAGAACGCCTCTTTTGCGGAAAATATCTATAATATTATCATAATTGATTGAATAATTCTCAAAACCACGGCACAAAACGCCTTCTTCGGCAAGAGATTTCATATCTTCGCCGAACTGCCAAAGAAAACCGTTCATGCGTTCTTTAACGCGGGTATGTTCGGACACAGCAATAAAAACTCTGTCTTGAGTAAGATAATCAAACAGAGTAGTTTTTTTGTATACCATTGATATAAATTTATCAATACTTCCGGGGGTGTTGCCATTTTCCAAAAACTCCGCTTCCTGTTCGAGAATAGCTTTTGCCGCCCCGGAGTTTTTACCTCTGAGAGCAGATGATTTTTTGCGAATCTCGGCAGCAAGAGCTGATTTATCGTTCACAATAATTTCGGTTGAAACGGTGATATGAATTTTCTCTATATAGTCGGTTCTTCTCTGAGTAAAGACATCAAAATAATTTATTGTGTCGATTTCATCGCCGAAGAACTCGATTCTGACGGGCATTTTTTCATCGGGCATAAACAAATCGACAATACCGCCACGAACGGCAAATTGACCTCCGCCCTCAACTGTATCGCATTTTTCGTAACCTGCCGACACCAAAAAATCAATAAGCGTTTGAACGTCCATAGTTCCGCCGCTTTGTATTGGCATTGATGATTTTTTGAGAACAGTTTCGGGCATGGTGTATTGTGATGCTGCGTCAACGGTAGATATTATGACATCATAATCATTTTTGGCGATTGCGGAAAGCACCATAAGTCGTTGATGTTCGTATTCTCTGGAGCGTCCGTTTACCAATCTGAAATTGAAATCCCTCAGCGGATAAACGAATGCTTTCATACCCAAAGACGCAAAATTATTCGCCAGTTGTTGAGATTCCTGTTCATCGCCTGTAAGCACGAATATTTTTTTGTTGAGCTGACTGCTCAACGCCGACAAAACGTTAACTTTGTGAACGTTTGTAAGCCCCGTAGCAGCTGCGAGCTTATTTTTAGGTAAACACTCGCTTATTTTTTTATACTCATCATACTGTTGAATTATTTGATTTAGGATTTTTCTCATATTTTGCACCTTTCAAAATCTATTCAATTAAATTTATTCATAGCCTTGGTAATATCTCCGCAAACGATGAGTTCAGCCGCCTCGATAGCATTTTTATCTACATCGGCGATAATTTTCAGTTCATCGGCGGAGAATTTGGAGAGAACCCAGTCTGCGAGATCCCACTCATCGGGCTTTTTGCCGACACCAATTTTTATTCGTGGAAACTGGTCGCTCCCACTGAGATAAATTATGCTCCTCATACCTTTTTGACCGCCGTCACTACCTTTTTGGCGAATACGCATTTTCCCCACATCAAGAGAAATATCATCAAATATTATAACACACCTTTCGGGGGGGATTTTGTAGAAATTCATCGCTTCAACTAAAGCTTGACCCGAATTATTCATGTATGTCATAGGTTTCATAAGAAGAACTTTTTTATCTTCTATTGTTATTGAGTCACAGTATGATTTGTATTTTAGTTTTTTTAAGTCTACACCATATTTTTCGGCGATAGCGTCAACAGCCATAAATCCCGAGTTGTGGCGAGTGTTCTCATATTTTTTGTCAGGATTTCCCAAACCGGCAATTATATATTGGTATCCTCCCGACAGACTGCTTTTTTTTATAAACATCTTATCTCCTTCCTGATGTTAGGGGCTTCGCCCCTAAAACCCCACCAAGGGGACTCCGTCCCCTTGGAACCCCTGCCCGCTTTTTGAAAAAAGCGGGGCAAAAACTTTAATTGTTTACTACATAATACAGAATGTTCATTGAAACACATAAAATTTATATAGTAAAAGTTTTTTTTGCTTCTTTTTTTTTCAAAAAAAAGAAGATAAAAATAAAACTATCGGAAATTTTTCTTGGGAAAACCTTTTTTGAAAAAAAGGTTTTCCCAAACCCTTTCCAAAAAACTTTAATTGTAGCAGGCGGTGCCTGCATCCAATTCGCACTTTAGCTTTTTATGTGCATAAACTTACATCTGCGGAATAATGTTTACTACAAAATACAGAATGTTTGTTGAAACACATAAAATTAATATAGTAAAAGTTTTTTTTGCTTCTTTTTTTTTCAAAAAAAAGAAGAGAAAAAAAAGAAGGGATTTGGGGTGAACACAGAATGTCCACCCCTAATAAAAAATATTTTTATTTTATTTTGATTACTTGGTGTAAAGCGGAGAAACGGGTTCGTCCTCATAAATTCTCTTGATGGCATTAGCAAACAGCTCGCCAACAGAAAGAATGGTAAAGTTATCAAGCATTTTTTCAGGAGGAACGGGGATTGTATCAAGAAGAACAAGCTCTTTTATAACGCTGTTTTTGATGTTCTTGATAGCGTCGCCCGAAAGAACAGCGTGAGTTGCACAAGCGTAAACTTCAGTTGCACCGCCTCTTTCGACAATTGCGTTTGCGGCGTTGCAGAGAGTACCGGCTGTGTCAATCATATCGTCAACGAGAATTACTTTTTTGCCTTTTGCGTCACCGATTATGTTCATAACTTCCGATACATTCGGTTCGGGGCGTCTTTTGTCGATGATCGCAAGACCTGTTCCGATTTTTTCTGCAAAATTTCTTGAACGAGTAACAGAACCTAAATCGGGCGAAACAACTATCCATTCATTAGCGTTGTCACCGATTTTTGATTTCATGTGGTCGGCGAGAAGTCCTGCACCGTAAAGGTGATCTACGGGAATGTTGAAAAATCCCTGAATCTGGTTTGCGTGAAGATCCATTGTAAGAACTCTGTCTGCTCCGGCAGATGTAATAAGATCAGCACAAAGTTTTGCTGTTATCGGATCTCTTGCCTTTGCTTTTCTGTCTTGTCTTGCGTAGCCATAGTAGGGCATAACAACTGTGATGCTCGCCGCAGATGCACGCTTCATAGCGTCAATCATGATGAGGATTTCCATAAGATTGTCGTTTACGGGGGCACACGTCGATTGAACAATAAAGCAGTCTGAACCTCTTACAGATTCGTTGAGCGATACCGATATTTCACCGTCTGAAAACTTTTTAACTACGGAAGCACCTGTTTTAAGACTGAGGTTTTCGGCTATCGATTCAGCAACTTTTTTACTTGCGTTACCTGCAAAAATCTTGATGTCTTTACCATGAAAATTCATAATAAAATCTCCTTTACGATTTATTTATAATCAATTTTACTCCGCCTTGTTATGCGGAGATTTATTTCTTTAAAGACTGTTTCGCTATTTCGTTGAGCTGTTCAAGCTGAGTCGGGTCATTTGCACCTAAAACCACATTTGAATTTTCGGCGGCATACGCACAAACGGTCTTTCCTTTTGTGATAAGCACCGCCGGAACGTCTGTAAGATAATACTCACCGCTCGCATTTTTGTTTGTGAGTTTATTAAGACTTCCTAAAAGTTCGTTTGTGTCGAACCAGTAACAGCCTGAGTTCACTTCATTAACTTGAGCTTGCTCTTCGGTTGCGTCTTTCTGCTCTACAATTTTATCAAAATCGCCGTTTTCGTCACGAATGATTCTGCCATATCCGAAAGGGTCGCTCACTTTTGCCGATATTACTGTTGCAGATGAATTCTTGCTCTTGTGGAGAAGATAGCTCTCTTTGATGGTCTTACTGTCGATGAAAGGTGCATCGCCGTTGAGAATAACAACATCGCCCAAACTGCTTTTGAGAAAATCTTCGCACATCATAACAGCGTGACCCGTTCCCTTGCGTTCCGCCTGATAAGCTGACACAACAGGTACTATTCTGTTTTGATTGTAGTTTTCCAGAAATTCTTCAATATACTCTTTTGCAAATCCCGTAAGAACACAAATATTCTGTATTCCGGCACCCGTTACCGCATCGAGTACCCATTTGAGCATAGGTTGCTCCAACACGAGCGAAAGTGCCTTCGGCTTGTTTGACTTCATGCGTTTTCCCTCGCCACCCGCGAGTATAACCGCTGATATTTTGGTGTTTTCCATTTCTTTTTGAATCTCCTTGAAAAGTGTATCAAGTATATTATCTCATAATTTTAGTTTTTTTCAAGTCGTTTTCGACATTAAACCTCGTTTTTTTTTATTTTCAATATTTCAACTATATTCGTACATTTAAAAAGTAGTTTTTTTATTACTTTTGCGGTGGGCTTTTTGCTGCTGTTGAAAATTGGCTTTCTTGGGAAAACCTTTTT
>CACXHC010000197.1 GCA_902767285.1 uncultured Ruminococcus sp. | reverse complement strand
TTTTTTTGAAAAAAAAAGAAGCAAAAAAACTTTAATTATATAAATTTTATGTTATTCAACTAATTTTCTATGAGTCCAAACAAAAACGACTGCAAACTCCGCAGTCGTTTTTGTTTCACTAAATGAGCAATTTTTCAATTTTTTCGTTAAACTTCACAAAAATTAATTAGAAAATTTTATATCGTTTTACTTTTTGCTTATTTATAGTTCAGTTAGTATCTTTAAAATATCTTTTGCTTTTATTCTCATTACTCAAAAAAATTCGGAACGGTATCACGAAATTTATAACGAAGAATAGAAAATTCACTGTACTTTTTTTCGAGTTCGCTTTTTGTGCAGATACTTCGGTGCAACTGCGGAGGAGCTTGTTCTGTTATTTCAAACATATCATCAAAAACACGGGTGACCAAAACAACATGGGGAGTTTTTCCCGATACCGTAATATCTTTTTTGGTGAGGTTGAGTGCGTCCCCCGGCTCGATATTATTTATGGAATCTCCGCAACATTTTCCTAAAAAGGAAACGTCATCTTGTTTGATGTTGCGTGTTTTTCGGATTTCGGGCAACCCCCAACAGAAAGACACAAACGCGGAACAGTCCATCGCATAAAACACGGAAGATTTAACGAGTTTGTTATTTTCAAATTTTCCCGAACGCTCTTTGTAATAGATGCTGTTTTTATCAGCTGATGCGGAAAGAAAATTTTCGATTGATACGGTTTTTTCGGTCATTGCACCCGAAAATATAATTTTTCCGCAATTGATGGGTCTGCCGTAGGGCAAATGATAACTCGTCCCCTTTTTAAAGACGAACGGTTCACGAATACCACGCCAGCCCGATACATCGGCTTGAGCAGTCCACATTATAGAATACAGAACATTGGCTCGTGCGGTTATGTTGTTCATAAAATCAAATCCCATTACGAAAACATGATTTTCTCGTTATCAAACATTTTTGCAAGAACAAAAATCCCCACAGCAGAGTACACGATATTTGAAATTATATTTATTACAATATTTAAAGGTGTTACGGACAACGCAAATATCGAAGTAAACGACTGCAACGAATTATATATTGGTATCATGAAGAACAAAATATTAGGCTCGGAATTTGGTGTAAAAGCGTTCATCATGCTGACAACCATAACTATTAGCATAAGCGGAAGAACCATCGTTCCGGCTTCCTTAACGCTTTTGGCGAGGGTTGATAATATCGAAATTATCGTGACAAACAGCAGAACAGTTGACAAAATAACACCAACCAGCCACAAATATTCTGAAACTCCGTACATATCGGAAGATATGGCGGGAAGCTCCTCACCCGAAGCACTCATTAATTTCGGGATTGAAAGGAACGTTCCCAAAAAACTTGAAAGACCTCCCAAAACCGACATTATCGACAGTGCCACAACTTTTCCGATAATTATTTGACTTCTGGGAATAGGTGTTACGAGCAGAGCCGCAAGTGTTCCACGCTCTTTTTCTCCTGCAATGCTTTCGGGAGCGAGCGACACGCACGATTGATATATAAATACGAGGAGCAGCATTGGAAGAATCATTGAGAACATTTTTCCGGTAATATCCTCTTCTTGAGCGAGGTCATAAATATCGGTGTCGGTGTCGAGCCTGTTAACATCAAACACATTGCTGAGGCTTTTTTCGATTTCATCAAGAGCCGAAAAGACCATCGAATACGCCTGACTTGAGTTGATTTCGGCAGAATTATAATAAATCTCGACATTTGGAGGAATTTCAGATTTATTTTCAATATCAAAATTTTGGAGATACTCTACAAAATTATCGGGAAAAAATATGTAAAGCGATAAATCACCTTGTTCGACCTGTTCTTTAAACTCATCTTGATGAGAAGCATCAGTTTGGGTGACTTTAAAATTATTTTGTTCGAGCAACTGAACCACGGCAGACGGCGGATTAACTGCGGCAACGGAGAAAGAAGCTGTTTCGCCACTTATCATTGAAGAAATATTATTTCCGATAAACGAATATATCATGTATATGAGCAGTCCGGGCATAATTACCGAGGTAAAGAACAATCTTTTATCGGAAAAAAATCTAAAAAGTTCCTTTTTCAAAACAATAACAGCACCATTTTTCATTATTTATCGTCACCGTCTTTCTCGTAAAGCTCGAAGAACAAATCCTCAAGAGATTTTTCTTTTGTCAAATCCTGAATAGTTCCGCAAACGGCGATTTTACCGCCAATAATAATTCCCACTCTGTCGCAGACTTTTTCGACAAGCGACAAAATATGCGTTGATATTATGACAGTTTTCCCATTTTGGCGGAGTTCCTGAAGAAAATCGGTAACAACTTTGGCGGTGATTATATCAAGACCATTTGTAGGCTCATCAAAAATGATTACATTCGGGTCATGTGCAACGGCTATAACGAGCGACACTTTTTGTTTCATACCAGTTGACAGATTGGCAACTTTTGTATGAGCAAACGAATCAATACCAAAGCGGGCAAAAAGTTCGGATTTGCGTTTATTTTTTATATCATCGGGGACTTGATGAAGGTCGCAAAAATAGTCAAAAAGATAATCGGGAGTAAAAAACTCCTCAAGTTTAAGTTCTGATGTAAGAAATCCGATTTGCCTTCTAACCTCTTCGGGAGATTTTACGATACTCACCCCGTTAATAAATGCGTCACCGCTGTCAGCTTTTATTAAGCAGGCGAGCATTCGCAGAGTGGTAGTTTTTCCGGCACCGTTAGCTCCCAGCAGTCCAAAAATCTCGCCTTGATTCACCGAAAACGAAAGCTCGTTTACAGCCGTTATTTTTTTGGAATCGATTTTGCGTTCTTTCTGCTGTTTTGACGATAGCTTGAACGTCTTTGTTAATTTTTCTATTTTTATCGCTTCCGAACCCATGTTTAAACCTCCTTCGGGTAACGATTATTAGCTTATCGACATTATACCACATCTGAGCTTACCATGTCAACAAACTTTCTTTTGTGCTGTGAAAAATTGGCTTTATTTGGAAAACATTTTTTGAAAAATCGGCTTTTCTTGGGAAAACCTTTTTTGAAAAAAAGGTTTTCCCAAACCCTTTCCAAAAAACTTTAATTGTGTAGAATTTACTAAAGGATATAGAAA
>CACXHC010000196.1 GCA_902767285.1 uncultured Ruminococcus sp. | reverse complement strand
TTAAAAGATATAGGCCTTAGCGAATCAGGACTCGACAGATTAATTTCCGCATGCTATGACTTACTCGGTTTAATTTCCTACCTGACTGCCGGAAAGCCCGAAGTCAGAGCTTGGACAATCAAAAAAGGTACAAAAGCTCCTCAGGCGGCGGGAAAAATCCACTCCGATATTGAAAGAGGATTCATTAGGGCAGAGGTCGTTTCGTTCGATGATTTGGTTGCCTGCGGTACTATGGCGGCGGCAAAAGAAAAGGGTCTTGTTCGCTCGGAGGGCAAAGAGTACGTTATGCAGGACGGCGATATAGTTCTGTTTAGATTCAATGTGTGATATGAGATTAGACAAATTTTTGTCGTCACAGGGGATTTGCTCCCGAAAACAGGCGGCGAAACTTGTCAAGGATAAATGCGTTAAAGTTAATGGCGTGTGTGCGTCAAAATCCGACATAAAAATAAATGCCGAGCGTGATATAATAGAGGTCGGCGGCGAAATTGTGGCTTATACAAAATATATCTATATCATGATGAATAAGCCCAAAGGCGTGTTGAGTGCATCTGCCGACAGAAACGCTCAAACAGTTATTGATATTTTACCCGAAAATTTGAAAAGACGAGGGCTTTTTCCTGCGGGCAGGCTCGACAAAGACACCACGGGTCTTATGATAATCACTGATGACGGCGAGTTTGCACACAAAATGTTATCGCCTAAAAGCGGTGTGTATAAGCTGTATCTTGCCGAGCTGGACTGCGATTTGTCGGAAAGCGGAAAAGCAGCTCTGGAACACGGCATCACTTTAAATGACGGCACGGAGTATCGCCCGGCGAAGATTTCGTTTGAGAATACGAATAATCGCTCAAGAGTGCTTGCGGAGATTTCAGAGGGGAAATTTCACGAGATAAAACGAATGTTTAAAGCCGTTGGCTGCGAGGTTTTGGAGTTGAAAAGACTGCGTATAGGAAATCTGTTTTTAGACGAAAATCTGGCAGGTGGAGAAGCTCGTTTGATGTCTTTAAACGAATTAAAAATGGTTTTTAGTGGTAATAATAACTAAAAATGCCTATAAGGATTGTATTTTTGGAAGTATTACATAAAGTATTTGATAAATCTTTAGTGAAAAAATTAATGGTAAAATTATCGAAAATCTGTTATATTAATATATGTAAAAGTGAAAGTTGGGTTGCCCTGCTCGTCCGGGCAATTTATAGGAGGTTTTTATTTTATGTCAAATGTATCTTTACAGCATATTTACAAGATTTATGACGGCGGCGTTGTAGCTGTTACCGACTTTAACCTTGAAATCGCCGACAAAGAGTTCATTATTCTCGTAGGCCCTTCCGGTTGCGGAAAGTCAACTACACTTCGTATGATCGCAGGTCTTGAAGATATTAGTAAGGGCGAACTTTATATCGGAGATGTTCTTGCAAACGACGTTGCTCCGAAAGACAGAGATATAGCAATGGTATTCCAGAACTATGCTCTTTATCCTCACATGACCGTATATGATAACATGGCGTTTGGTCTTAAACTGAGAAAAACACCTCCCGAGGAAATGAAAAGACGTGTTGAAGAAGCTGCAAGAATACTCGGTATTGACCATCTTCTCGACCGTAAACCGAAGGCTCTCTCCGGTGGTCAGCGTCAGCGTGTTGCCTTGGGACGTGCTATCGTGCGTGACCCGAAAGTATTCTTGCTTGACGAGCCGCTCTCGAACCTTGATGCAAAACTCCGTGCTCAGATGAGAACAGAGATTTCTAAACTTCATAAAAGACTCGGAACAACGTTCATTTATGTAACGCATGACCAGACCGAGGCTATGACAATGGGTACTCGTATCGTTGTTATGAAAGATGGATTTATTCAGCAGGTTGATACTCCTCAGCACCTCTATGATCTTCCCTGTAATGAGTTCGTTGCCGGATTTATCGGTTCTCCGCAGATGAACTTCGCAGATGGTAAAGTTGTTCTCAGAGAAGATGGCAACTATTATCTTGATTTTGTTCAGTATCCGCTTCTTCTTCCTCCGGAGAAAAATATGGATTATCAGCTCGAAGATTACGTTGATGCTGACGTTACATTCGGTATTCGTCCGGAGCATATCTATGA
>CACXHC010000195.1 GCA_902767285.1 uncultured Ruminococcus sp. | reverse complement strand
TTAAATTAAATTTTTGTCTATATATTCAATGAACGGTTTGCGATAATATACGCTTTGCAGATTATCTTTAAACCACTCAAATTCTTCTTTGAATCCTCGTTCAAGAGGGATTGTATCAGGCATTAACTCGTATTGCTTGCTAACATCAAGACTGTACTCGTAATCGTGAAAACTGAAATAATCTCTCTGCGGTATCTTCTTATCAACGCTAACAAATTCGGGGATTTTTCCGACAGCCTTGTAACAAATCTCCACCCACTCTTTCACGGTAACGGAATCTTTATTGCCGACATTGAAAATATGATTTTCGGGGTGTTTTTCGATTATTATATCAATGAATCTGCAAAAATCAGAAACATTAAAAAATTGAAGTTTCATTTCGCCGTTGTTTGGAATATAGAACGGTCTGTCACTCATAGCACAATCGAAAACGAAGGCTTCACGGTAGAGATTATCGTATTTTCCGTAAAAATACGGCGGACGAAGTATATACACATTCGGAACAAATTTCAATAAATATTTTTCCGCACGGATTTTGTTTACTCCGTAATCGCCCCAAACGGAATTACGACCGGTCGGTTGCTCCTCGCTGAACGGCTGAGGATTCGTTTCGGGATACACCGCACTCGAACTCACGAAAATATAATCGCCAAACTCAATACCCGATTCAACCAATGTTTTGACGTGTTCTTCGGTATAAGCGGTTATATCGAGAATAACATCAAAGTAAACGTTTTTTAGTTTGTCGCCGAGATTTGTTCTGTCGCAGTTTATCAAGGTAACGCCATCGACTTGATTTCGGCTTCCTCTGTTGATTACGGTAACGTCATCGCCCTTTTTAACGAAATATTCCGCCGTAAATTTGCTTACGAACGTTGTTCCGCCTGTTATAAGAATTTTCATTGTGATTTTCCTCCGTTTTTTGATTTTTTGATTAGATTTTTTATTATCTTGACTAAAACAAAAATCAACCATTGTAAAGCAACAAAAACAAAACTTCTTATTACGATAAAAACGGAAAGCACAAAAGCTCCGGCTATTCCGGCTTTGTCGGCTATTGAGGCGACATCTATTCCCCACAAAAGTAAAATTTCGCTGTCTTTGGAAATTTCGCCCGACACACCGTTATAAAAAGAAATTGCTCCTATTATTCCGGTAACTATCAGCACTAAAGATATTATAAGCATTATGGGAATAACACGGCTTTTTTTCAAACAAAATCCTCCTTAATTATCGTGAAAAATTGGCTTTCTTGGGAAAACCTTTTTTGAAAAAAAGGTTTTCCCAAACCCTTTCCAAAAAACTTTAATTTTGTAAAAATATTGACTTGCTAATATAGCAAGCTTGTTGAACCGCATAAAATTTATATAGTTAAAGTTTTTTTGCTTCTTTTTTTTCAAAAAAAGAAGAGAAAATATTCGGTTTTACTTTTTTGCTCATTTCTTAATCAATCGCAAGAATTATTTCTCTGATGATTTTACACGCCGCCGCAGTTGAAATTCCGCTGTGGTCGTAGTGCGGACTGAGTTCATTGACATCGCAAGCAACGATATTCAGATTAGAACAAACTTCCGTAGCAGCTTTTCGCAGTTCGGCAAAAGATACTCCCTCAGGCTCCGGCGTTCCCGTTCCCGGAAAAACAGAGGGGTCGAGAACATCGAGGTCAAGCGTAAAATATACGGGTTTTCCGGCGAGTTTTTTTACTGTGTCCGAAACATCGCCCAACCCGAACGGGTGCATATCTGTATGAGATTCGGCAAACAGAAATTCCGACTTATCGCCCGAGCGTATGCCAAATTGGTGAATGCGTCCGTCACCGACAAGCTCCCAGCAACGGCGAAGCACACACGCATGGGAATTTTTTACACCGAGGTAATCTTCTCGCAAATCGGCATGAGCATCAAAATGAATTATATGCACATCGGGATATTTTTTGCAAACTGCTCTGAACATACCCAAAGTAACAAGATGTTCACCGCCAATCATGAGCGGAATTTTGTTATCTGACAAAATTCCCTCTGCCCTGTTTTGGATTTGTTCAAGAACGGCGGTTGTATCTCCGATACACAATTCTATATCTCCGCTGTCCATAACTTTTTTATCTTCGAGCGATTTGTTTTGGTACGGGCTATATGTTTCTATGCCGTATGATTCACTTCTGATGGCATTGGGAGCAAATCTCGCACCGGGGCGAAATGATGTAGTAGAATCAAAACCCGCACCGAACATAATAATTTCGGCGGTTTCGTAATCTTTATCGCAGTCAAGAAAAGTTTCGATATTTTTATTCAACACTTTTGAGCAACTCCTCTACATAAGCCGGAATATAGAACGCTCCTTTATGGAGCATAGTTGTATAATATTTTGTGGGAATAGACCTCATATTCCAGCGATTTTCGTTTAAATCCCTAAGGGGGTGATATTTTTTTGAGGCAAAGCCAAACAACCAATGTCCTGACGGATATGTCGGAATGTGAGCCTGATACACTTTAGCGATCGGAAAATTTCCGACAATATTTTTGTGAGCTTTTTGGCAAGCGTGAGCGTCCTCGGGATAGAAGGGGCTTTCGTGCTGATTTACGAGAATACCGTCCTCTTTGAGAGCGTTGCAGCAATTGCCGTAAAATTCTTTAGTAAAAAGTCCCTCACCCGGACCGAAGGGGTCTGTTGAATCTACAATAATGAGGTCATACTCATTCTCTTTAAAGCGAACAAAGCGGAGTCCGTCCTCATAAAAAATATTAAGTCTTGGGTCATCTAATTTACAAGCGGTTAGGGGCAGATATTCTTTACAAACATCAACAACAAGAGAATCTATTTCGACCATATCGATTTTTTCGATTTCGGGATATTGTGAAAGTTCTCTTACAACACCGCCATCTCCGGCACCTATCACGAGTACATTTTTTACACACGGGTGAACCGCCATCGGAACATGAGTTATCATTTCATGATATATAAATTCATCTTTTTCGGTGAGCATCATATATCCATCAAGAGTGAGGAATCGTCCAAACTCCTTGGACTCGAACACATCTATTCTCTGAAATTCGCTTTTTCCGCTGTACAGTTGTTTATCTACTCTTATTGATATTTTTACATTAGGTGTATGATTTTCCGAAAACCAGAGTTCCATATTCCCTTCATCTCTCCTTTTTCTTTATTTTTCCCGCTTTTTGAAAAAAGCGGGGCAAAAACTTTTAATTCATATCAACAAACCAATCCGACTGGCAGACAATGCCTGCACCAAAGGCTTTTTTCTTGGGAAAACCTTTTTTGAAAAAAAGGTTTTCCCAAACCCTTTCCAAAAAACTTTAACTGTGCAAAAATAATATTAAAAAATTTAAAAGTTTTTTTTGCTTCTTTTTTTTTCAAAAAAAAGAAGA
>CACXHC010000194.1 GCA_902767285.1 uncultured Ruminococcus sp. | reverse complement strand
GTTTAAACACCTAAAATTTATATAGTAAAAGTTTTTTTTGCTTCTTTTTTTTTCAAAAAAAAGAAGAGAAAATAAGCAACAAATTGGGGATTCCTTGGGGATGTTGTTTTTTCACAGCTCCTTTTGATTAAAAATAACCGAGAGATTGCTAAAGGACTGTCACAAAATTGCGACAGCCCTTTAACCAAAGTTTTAAAGAAAAGAAAAGAAATGTGTTACACTCTAAATCAATAAACGGAGTATTTTTAAATCTCCAACAATGATATAATAGCATATTTTGTGTGATTTGTCAACGCTGAGTTAGATAAAAACAATATATTTTCACCATATTACAATTATTATTAGGTCGTTTTATGATAATTATACAAACACTTGTATTTTATGTACAATAGGATAATGTAAATATTATCTAAAATGCACATAAGTTTATAATGCGAAATCACACCAAAAATATGATTGCGTTTTTTTGACGGTTATAGTATAATTATGTGTGGGGGTGAGAGTGTGAGAAAAGTATTAAAAATAATCAGTTATGTAATTACCGTGCTGGTTATTTTGTCGGTTGGCTTTGTCAGCGTTTACTACTATCCCGAAATCCGAACGATTTCGTCATTTAAGGCGATTGAAGGCACTGACCTCTATACAATGGAGTTTTTTGCCGATTATAAATTTGATGAGTTTCTGCAAACAGGTGCTTCAAATAATATTGAGTATTACGCTTATGTCAATAACCTTATTGATAACAGTTTAGGATTGAATATCGGCTCCGAGCAGTCTGCCAATGCTTGCTCTGCATTCACGTTCAAAGACAGTTCGGGTCATAGATTCATGGCGAGAAATTATGATTATAAAGCCAATCCCGTAATGATTCTTGTCACAAGCCCCGAGAGTGCGTACAAATCTATATCAACGGTAAATTTGAATACGTTGGGTTTTAATGGTGAAAAAGTTCCGGATATGCTCGATATGAAATTATTCGGTTCTCCGTATTTTGCCACTGATGGCGTTAACGAAAAGGGAATTTCGGTGTCTGTTCTGCAAGTTAATTTTTCACGCAAGCAGAAGGACGAAACCAAGCATACTATCGGTATATATGCCGCCGTCAGACTTATTCTCGATTATGCCGATACAGTAGATAAAGCGGTCGAACTCCTAAACGACTATAATATGTATTTTGATTCGTCATTTATGGCACATATTTTTGTTGCCGATAAAAAAGGCAACAGCGAACTCATCGAGTTTGTTAACGGCGAAACAAAAGTTATAGAGAATTTCGAGCCGTTTCAGATTGCTTCTAATTTTAACAATACCGAGGAAGTTTTCGACAAAGACGGCTATGTATACACAAAAGAATATGACCGCTGGCTTCGTTCTGCCAAAGGAAGTGCCTACGACAGCGAGTTCAGTGCGTATGTGAGATACGATTTCTTGCGTGATACTTTGTATAATAACAGCGGTATAATGTCGATGGACGATGCTTTCAAACTGCTTGAGAACGTTGCCTCGCCCTCAAAATTGCAGTATTCTGTTGTTTATAATATGACCGACCTCAAAGCGACCGTAATTACTGATAACGATTGGGAAAAGCGTACAACAGTCGCATTAGGTATGAGAAGATAAAGGTGTATGTAATGGTTTCAACTGCCAAAAAATCAAAAATTCCGATTGGAATACTTATTTATTGTGTTTGCTTGTACATAATTTGGACGTGTTATCACTTTTTTGTTTTGCCCCAAATAGAAAAAATCCCAAATGAATTGGCAAGCTCTCTTTTAGATGACGGTCTTTGCAAAAATTTGATTTGGACACTTCCCGCAGTTCTGCTAATAAGAAAATATTCGGACGAGCTAAAAATAAAATTTGATGAATTTTTTCTCTGGAAAAAGGAATATTGGAAATATGCACTGTTTTTGCCGGCATTTTTTGTATATGTTATGGCAGGGGTTTTGGTCAATAAAATTCCGATTTCGTTTTCACTTTCGATAAAAGACGCAATAACGGTGTTGTTTGTCGGTGTAACCGAAGAATTTGTTTTCAGAGGTCTTTTTCTGAATTATACCGCAAAAAAGATTAAAAATGAAGATGTCGCAATTGCAATAAATGCGATGATGTTTCTTGCGATTCACTTTCCACGCTGGATACAGGAGGGCATTTTTGTAAATAACATAGTGCATTTAGGATTTTTGTCAATAATAATATTGAGCGTAATTTTTTCGGTAATCTTTTTGAAAACAAAAAATATCGTTATTCCCATAATTCTTCATATGTTTTGGGATATGCTTATATTTGGATTATATTAAAATAGTGGGAGTTTTATAATGAGAATTTGGTTTAATTATTGGTTCAGAACGGCGTACAGCATTATAAGCATACTTCGTTCACAACTTGATGAAGATAATTGCAACTATACGATTATTGGTTCGCATACAAATGAGTATTCGCCCATTCAAAAAGTCTGCGATGAGTGGTACATTGAAGAAAGCAACTCGGAAAATTATGTCGAGTTTTGTTTAAATTTCTGTAAAGAGCATAAAATCGATATTTTTGTACCGTATCGAAATATGGAAGATATAAGCGGTCACAAAGAATTGTTTGAAGAAATCGGAGTAAAAATTCTTTCGGATAAATGCGAATATCACAGACTTTTCGAAAACAAATCCACAGCATACAAATTCTTTGCAGAAAACAAAATTTTAAATATTCCCGAGTATTACACAGTAAACACGGTCGAGGAGTTCAAAACTGCATACAGTGACCTACAAAGCAAATACGAGAGCGTTTGTATTAAATTTGTGAAAGATAAGGGCGGTCAAAGTTTCAGACGAATTGCCGAAGAAAATCATGATTTCAATTCGCTTAGATATTACGGTTCATCATCACGAATCAGCTTTGAGAAAATTTGCAAAATACTCAGTCAAAAAGAGCGTTTTGATGATATGATTGTAATGCCGTATCTCAGCGGTATAGAAGTTAGTGTTGACTGTCTGCAAACGAGCGGCGGTTTGATAGCACTTCCACGATTTAAAGGCGAAAACCATTTGGAGTATCTTCGTTTTGATGATGAAATATTGAGTATGACTCATGAAGTATTGACTAAAGTTCCTATGGAGTATCCGTGTGACGTTCAGTTTAAATATCTTGGAGATAAGCCGTATCTTCTTGAGGTAAATACAAGAATGTCGGGCGGTTTGCCGATGAGTTACGAAGCATCGGGAGTAAATATTCCGTATCTTGCGTTAAAAAAGGTTATGGGTGAAGAAATCCGAATGCCGAAATATGAAATGACAGAGAAGATTTTTTCAAATGTTGAGATTCCGATTGTAGTAAAATGAATAAACTCCCATTTATCGGCAAATAATAAGCGATAAATGGGAGGTCTTTTTATGAATAAGAAAATATTTGCGATGATATTCGCTGTTGTAATGGTTTTTACGTCTTGCGGAGAACTTCCACGAAAAAGCACGTCGGAAATTCCCTCAAAAACAGTTGATGTTCCTACAAAAAATTCATCTGTTGCAGTTGAGCCTGTATCAACAATAGAGTCGGAAACAATTTCGGATACAATCTCGGACACAAATTCAGATATAAGTTCGGATACAATTTCAGATACAGACTCAACAACGGATTCAGAGAAAACCGAAGAATCTGAAAAACTCGCCCCCACAGATATTGAGTTGGGCGAAAATACAATTTCGGCAGAAGAGCTAATTTTTGATAATGGTATAAAGGTCAAAGATACAGCTCATTCAGATGCTTTTGTATATGGCGATGAATTATATATTCTTGATGGAAAGAAATTGCGTTCATTCACTTTTGCAGATAAAATCAACGAAAACACCGATAATACAGTTGAACTTTCCGGATTGTACGAACACGCCGATATTGACTCTTACGGAACAATATATATAAGTCGAAATAAATTTGACGGCATTGTCATAGATGAAAGCGGTGACATGGCAACCGAAAAGACATCTGGTATAATATCCATGTCAAAAATGATGAATTATGGTTTGTGCGTTAATGACGGAAAAATCACGAAATTTTTTGATGCAGACAAAAACGCATGGACAGCAATAGAGGATAAAAACAACTATCCGGAGAACATCACAGCACTTGAGTTTTCAAAAAACCACGTTGTTGTCGCATACACCAAAGACGGTGTCAGAAAAGTTGATGTTTTAGATGTAGACGGTACTGTGTTTTCTTCAACATCGGGTGACGAGGCAGACGAAGATTTGACCGCAGTCACCGAACTTAACGGAATAATTGTTGCCTCATGTTGCGGAGATATAATTTTGTGGAACGACAGCGGAGAAGTTATCGGCAGATTATCGAGCAACGATACAGCAAAATTGTTCGGAGTAGAAAACCCCGTGTATATTAAAAAGTTCATCTCCGAAGATAACTCTGTTCTTGCCTTTTGCATAGCTGACGATAAACCCCGCCTTTTTCGCTTTCGTATGTCTTAATGGGGCTTCCGCCCCCTTTCAGGGGCTGCCGCCCCCGAACCCCTGCTTTTTCAGGGGTTGCCGCCCCCGAACCCCTGCTTTCTCAGGGGCTGCCGCCCCCGAACCCCTGCTTTCTCAGGGGCTGCCGCCCCTGAAACCCTGCCTTCTTTTTTTTGAAAAAAAAAGAAGC
>CACXHC010000193.1 GCA_902767285.1 uncultured Ruminococcus sp. | reverse complement strand
AAGGTTTCCCCAAAAACAATCAATTGATTACGGCATTTTCGATATAATCAATTTTCACGAGATTATTGTTATCGTTGACGATAACTTCCGCACAATCTATACGAGGTTGTTTACTTGAATCATTTTTTGAGAGGTAGTCCATCACTGTGGTTGTGAATTTTTTTATTTTTGATTGAGTAATACTTTCAAAGCCGCCTGTCATAGAATGGGCAGTTCTTGTTTTGACTTCCACAAAAATGATGAAATCGTTGTTTTCGGCTATTATGTCGATTTCTCCAAATCGGCACCTGTAATTTTTTGCGACTATGGAACAGCCATGTTTTTCAAGATATTCGCAAACAAAATGCTCGCCCAAATTACCTCTATCAGTTATTTTGTGTTTTCTTGTATCACTGTTCATCTTTTTTATTTTTGGCATACAGTTTTTTCAAAAAAGATTTTCTGTGAATCGGGGTCGCTCCGTATTTGAGAATCATTTCATTATGAAGTGCCGTTCCGTAGCCTTTGTGCTTTTCAAACTGATATTCCGGATACTTTTCCGCATACTCTCGCATTAGCCTGTCACGGCTGACTTTTGCGAGAATCGATGCCGCCGCTATCGACTCCGAAAGTGCATCGCCTTTAACTATCGCTTTGCATGGAATGGCTATCTGCGGAAGTTTGTTTCCGTCAACAATAGCATAATCAGCCTTAACGCTAAGCCCTTCGACAGCTCTTTTCATAGCGAGCATTGCGGCATTAAGTATATTTATTTCTTCGATTTCCTCAACGCTTGCCCATGCGATACAATAAGCGGTAGCTTCTTTTTTTATTATATCGAAGAGTTCTTCACGCTTTTTTTCGCTGATTTTTTTTGAATCTTTAACGCCTTCTATTATTTTATCTTTTGGAAGAATCACCGCCGCCGCACACACCGGCCCCGCTAACGGGCCTCTGCCTGCCTCATCTACACCGCAAATAAATTTGTATCCTTCCTTGTATAAATCTTTTTCATATTCAAGAAGATCCATAAAAAATCACCTTTATGTCATATTATTACTTTTGAGAAATTTGCGGAAATACTCGGGAAGTTCTGAATCAAACTCCAAATACTCACCGCTGATAGGGTGAATAAATCCTATCTTCTTAGCATGAAGGCACTGCCCGTTAAGCTCTTTTATGACTTTAGACGGCCCGTAAACACTGTCGCCGGCAACCGGGTGACCTATATACGCCATGTGAACTCGAATTTGATGAGTCCTTCCTGTTTCCAGTTTAAGTGCAAGATGACTGAATGTTCCGCAAGAATCGATAACTCTGTAATGAGTAACTGCGTTTTTACTGCATACATCTGTAACGCACATTTTTTTACGGTCGTTTTTGCTTCTGCCTATGGGAGCATTTACAGTACCGTTTTCTTTGATTCTGCCATACACTACGGCTTCATATTCTCTCGTGAAAGAGTGTTCCTTTATTTGCTCCGCAAGACCAACGTGTGCTTTGTCATTTTTGGCGACTATAAGCAGACCGCTTGTGTCTTTGTCGATTCGATGAACTATCCCCGGACGGATAACTCCGTTTATCCCCGACAAACTGCCCTTGCAGTGATACATCAACGCATTAACAAGCGTTCCCGAATAATTTCCCGGTGCCGGGTGAACTACCATTCCTTTTGGCTTGTTCACCACAAGAAGATGCTCGTCCTCATACACAATATCAAGCGGAATGTTTTCTTCCGAAATGTTGAGTTCCTCAGGCTGAGGAATTTCAACAAAAATTTCATCGCCGATTTTGACCTTGTATTTTTTGTTTACCGAATTTCCGCCAACACTGATTTTTCCGCTCTCCGCAATATTCGCAGCCGCCGACCTCGAAAGCTCCTCTATTTTTTCGGATACCAATTTGTCGATTCGTGTATCTTTGTCGGATTCATCTGCAATAAATCTATATTCCATCACGATTTCTCCGATTTTTCACGGCGGGGCGATATATTTTTTTCGCAAAATATCATCGATATTATCAAAAACACCGCTCCGACTGTTATAAAATAGTCTGCCAAATTGCACACGGGGTCAAAAAACGAAAATTGCAGAAAATCTACAACATATCCTCTAAATATTCTGTCTATGAGATTTCCTATTCCACCGCCGATCACAAGCACAATCGCCAATAAAAACAGCTTTCCTTCTATTTTGTAATTGTACAGCATATAACCGAACGCCGCAAATATCAGAAATGTTATGATAATAAATAACCATTGTCTGTTTTGCATTATTCCAAAAGCCGCACCCCTGTTTTCCACATAAACGAAATAATAAAAATTATCTATTACGGTAATTGTTCCCTGCGGTTTTATTACGTTAAGTGCATACAATTTTGTAGCTTGGTCTATTCCGACCAACAGTATTATTGATATAATAGAAATTATTGCGGTAATATCCATACTTTTTTTAGCCTTTTCCGTTAAAGTTAAATGTGCGTGCAGATGTATTATTCCGCCTTTTTTACGTCATAATCCTCTCCGAATTTGAGTTTGCCGAATCTTGATTCAAACTGCGATTTATTTATCTGAATTTTCTGCTCTCCGTTTTTCTCGGCTTTTTCAACAGATGACTCACTTTCCGAATTGTCATTGTTCGACTCGGATTCTTTATCGTCTGCAACGGTCGTTCCGCTTTGAGCCTTTGCCTCAGCCTCTGCCGAATCAAGCGTTGCCGAGGAAGCATCTTTTGCGGCTTCTTCTATTGTGTCGAAAACTTCATCTTCATCGTCGTCATCATCAGAATCTTTGTCTTTGTCGGAATCTGAGTAGTTTTGAGTGGGATATTTTTCATCAAGTGTTTTCTTCAGCTTTTTCGGCTCTGATTCATCGGGGAGAATTTTCAAAGACTCGATTTGTTTTTCAAAATTCTTTATAAGATTTTTACGAATCTCTGCTGCTTCTTCCTCAAGTTGAACCAGCATTTCTTTTTCTTTTATAATTTTGGTGTTTGCTTCGGATATGATTTTATCGGCTTCGGCTCTTGCTTCTTTGAGTATAGCAGCAGCGGCTTTTTTAGCGTCCTTGATTGCTTTGTCGGAGTCCTTGCGAGCTTGTATCATCACTTGAGAAACAGCACCCTCATCGGAACGATATTTCTCTACGCTTTGCACAAGTTGTTCGCTTTTTGTAACAAGCTCGGTATTTTTCGCCATAAGCTCAGCATTTTTCTTTTTTAACTCTTCTACTGTTTCAACGACCGAATCTATAAAATCGTCTACATCATCGGCTCTGTAACCGCCGATACTTGCTTTTTTAAAATTAATGTTTTTTATTTCATCTACCGTAAGCATACATATCTCTCCCTTTTAAATATATTTTTTTATGTTTATTTTATATTTGTTTTTTTTGCTCATACCGCCGTCAAAACAGATAATAAATTTTCCGTGACCTCTTACAGATATTTTGTCATTATCTTCAATGCGGTGATCGCAATCGCATATTGTTACGGCATTCACCATCGCACATCCGCTCTTAATGATTTGCTGAGTTTTACTTCTGCTCAGCCCCGTACACTCGCTTATAACTGCGTCCAATCTGAGAGATGACACTGTACCGCTCTTCTCTTTAAACTGCTGTACAACGGTATTCAAGTCGATAATATCATTACAAAACTCTACTCCCTCACGTCCGACTTTTTCGATTTGAGAACGCACATAACTTTCGAGTTCTTTTTTTACAAAGAACGATGCCGAATTTTCGGATATTATTATATCTCCCACGGCATTTCTTTTTATACCCGCACCCATAAGCGAACCTAAAAAATCACGATGAGTGAGATTCGCGTTTTTTCGATATTTGAGATTCATTCTGCACAGCGGAAAATTACTTGTTTCGGGTTTGGAATATTCATCGGGATAAACGCAAAGCATAACACGCTTGGCATTCCGGAATCCTCCCCAAAAAAAGTAATTTTCACACGCATGATGTTTCAAAATATTTTGAGCTGTGAGAACTTCGTCCTCACTCAAAAAATCGGAGTAACACGGCTCACATCTTTTTTCGCAAAGTCTGACCATATCGAGCAGAACTTGTTCTTGCGAAATACTGTTCATTCGTGTATGACCCCGTTTTCTCTAAGATGTTCCAAAAGCTCATCGCTTGTTATTCCGATATTTTTTGGAATAACTACGAATGTACTTACTGCGGCTCTTTTTATTTTTCCGCCTGTGGCATAAGCGGCACCGCTCATAAAGTCGATTATTCTTCTGGAATTTTCCATGCTTGTATTGTCAAGATTAAGAACTACGGTATGTCCTTTAACAAGCTCGTCCGCTATAAATCTTGTT
>CACXHC010000192.1 GCA_902767285.1 uncultured Ruminococcus sp. | reverse complement strand
CGAAAATACTAAAAAAGTTGTTGATTTTCTATCCAATCACCCTCTTGTAGAAAAAGTAAATCACCCGTCTTTACCCTCTCACCCTCAGCATGATTTATATGAGAAATATTTTCCGAACGGTGGCGGTTCGATTTTCACCTTCGACATAAAAGGCGGAAAAGATGAAGCATGGAAGTTTATTGATTCACTGAAAATTTTCTCTTTGCTCGCAAATGTTGCCGATGTTAAATCGCTCGTTATTCACCCTGCATCAACAACACATTCTCAACTCTCCGATGAGGAACTCGAAAGCCAGAATATTCATCAAAGCACAATCAGACTTTCAATTGGTACGGAGCATATCGATGATATAATAGCCGACCTTGAGAACGGTTTTAATGCTATAAAATAACAAACTCTCTCTTCATATCTTAATATATATTTTTTGAAAAGCCAATCCGATTTTTTAGGATTGGCTTTCAATATTTTTTATATAACACAAATGATAAAGCATGGCAAACACCTCGCTTTCTTTGATTTTGGTATATAAAAGATTTACCCATAGAGGTGTTATATTCCCCGATAGAAGTTATTTTTGTCATATTCAACACCAACTCTATCAACAAAATCTTTTTTATATCAGCAAAATCTAAAAAAACAAAAAACCGCATTGTATTGCCTTTTCAGCATTACAATGCGGTTTTTTTGATAAGCGGAAACGGTGGGATTCGAACCCACGAGCCCGTGAAGGCTACCTGATTTCGAGTCAGGCCCGTTATGACCACTTCGATACGTTTCCGTACAGCTTCTATATTATAACGTATTTATTGAAAATAGTCAAGTAATATGATATAATTTTTTTATAATTTTTTATATGGGGTGTTCAAAACGAGCAACAAATACTACTCTTTAAATGAATATTTAAAAAATACATTCGGGTGCAAGGTATATAAACTCGCATTAAGTGGAGGATATACTTGCCCAAATCGTGACGGAAAACTCGGTGTTGGGGGATGTATTTTTTGCAGTGAAGGCGGTTCGGGAGAATTTTCTGCCGACTGTGCTTTATCTGTAACCGAACAAATCGAGTCGGCAAAAGCAAAAGTTAAGTCAAAAATTTCGACCGGAAAATATATCGCATATTTTCAGTCATATACAACTACATATATGCCGATTCAAAGGCTTGAAAAAATGCTCCTCGAAGCGGTGAACAATGATTGCATCTGTGCTGTGTCGATAGGCACCCGCCCCGACTGTCTGCCCGATGACGTGCTGAATCTTCTTAACAGAATAAACCACATAAAGCCCGTTTGGGTGGAACTCGGACTTCAGACGATTCACGAACGCACCGCAAAATATATCCGCCGTGGATATTCGCTCGATATTTACGATAAAGCCGTCAAGGATTTAAAAAAAATAAACATAAATGTTATAACTCATGTTATTATTGGATTGCCCGGGGAATCTCGTGACGATATTTTACAAACGGTCGAATATGTCGGAAACTGCACAGACGGAATAAAACTTCAACTGCTCCATGTTCTGAAAAATACCGACCTCGCCAAAGATTACCAAAACGGCAAATTTGAAGTTTTAACTCAAGACGAGTATATAGACATAATTTGCGACTGTATTAAAATTCTGCCTCCGAATGTTGTTGTTCATCGCCTGACCGGTGACGGCGACAAAAAACTTCTGATTGCTCCTTTATGGAGTGCCAATAAAAAAGTTGTGCTCAATGCTTTGCAGAAAGCTCTTTCACCACAAAAAAGCAACGGAACTTAGTATAACAAGCCCCGTTGCTTTTCTGTTGGGTAAGGAGTAAGAACATCGCTTGCACCAGTTATATAATCAAGTGAAACATCATAATATGCAAAATATCAGCAGCCTTCTGTTGCGTAAGGTCATGAGCTTCTCTAATATTTCGTATTCACTGAACAACCGAATCTTCTTCTATTAATTCGAGTTCTTTTTCATCTATAACACGAAGTTCTTTTTTGTTGAATATGTCGTAAATGATGGGTACGACAAACAGCGTCATAATTGTTGCGTATAAAAGTCCGCCGATACAAACGAGAGCTATCGGACGCATCATGGCAGAACTTGCATCTTGATTAAATCCCATTACCGAAAGTCCCAAAATAGTCGTTAATGCTGTCATAAATATCGGACGTATTCGAGTAACTCCGGCTTCGATGAGTGCTTCTCGCTTAGGCATACCGCTCGCCCTTAACTGGTTGACGTAATCGACAAGCACGATTCCGTTGTTAACGATGATTCCCGCCATCATAATAAATCCGATAATTGCGATTACACTCATATCAAATCCCGACAAAAGAAGTGCGATGAATCCGCCTGTAAACGCAAGCGGTATTGTAAACATGATTATAAACGGCGACATCAGCGATTGAAATTGTGCGACCATTATCATGTATATGAATATGACTGCCAACGCAAGCATTTTTCCAAGTTCCACAACTGCGTCCATAGTTGTTTCATACGAGCCTGTCAATTCAACCGATACATTTGACGGAAGATTCATTCCGTCTATTCTTTTTTGGGCAACTCGTGCAACGTTTGTTGTATTGAATCCGTCCATAACATCGGCGGTAACGGTCAAATATCTGCGTTGTTCAAGTCTTTTTATTGTGTTAAGGCTATCGGCTTGGCTGATTTCCGCTATATCCATAAGGTTTACAGAAACAGGATTCCCCTGAAAATCCGTAGCTTTTATAATATGATTTCGCAAATCCTCCTCGGTCAAATTTTGGCTTTTGCTGTCAATAACCTCAACGGTGATAGAATCGGATTGCGTTTCAAGCTGAGTAGCCGTCTGTGTACTGCTCATAAAACTCGAAATATCCATGAAAACTTGAGCAACGGTAAGACCATTTTTAACGGCTTTTTCTTTATCAACACTTATTCTGAGTTCTTTTGTTGTTTCGCCTATACCACTTGACGTATTTTCGGTTCCTTCTATTTCTTCCACAGTATCCGCAATTTCGGTTGCGTATTTTTGCAAATCGTCCATATTGTCACAGAAAACATTTATTGAAATGCCCGAGCCGAACAAAGCATCCATCATACTGCCCATGCCTGATGAATCCACTGTCACTTCGCAGTCGAGATCCGAGCATCTATCCGAAATATCGTTGCAAATTTCTTTTATAGACCTCGAAAGTTCTTTTTCGTCTTTGAGAATAACGTATACAGTTATGGAATTATCATTTCCACCGCCAAGACTTCCCAGCGATATACTCGACAAAACCTGTGAGCCTATAATAACGCCGACATCGTCCACATCTTCAACATCTTTCAAGCGATTTTGGATAGCATCAGCCATTTCGGTGGCTTGCTTAAAATCGGAATCTTTCGGCATAGTCGCACTGAGTGTAACTTGTGTACTGAGCATTTCGGGAATAAACGAAAATCCTCTTGCAACAGCGAGATAGCCCGTAGATAACAACAAAACTACCGAAGTTATAAGAATAAGTGCCTTGTGGTCGAGCGTAAATCCTGCGAATCGTTTATAATATTTTACAAAAACGGACTCTCCTTTTTTTTTGCTTGATTTGGCTTCTTTTCTCAAAATTCGCTGAGCCATAGCCGGAACGAGCGTTATCGCCACAACAAGACTCGCAAACAATGAGTATCCTATTGTCAAAGCCATATCCTGAAATAGTGTTCTTGTGTAACCTTTTGTAAATACGATCGGCAAAAATACGCAGACTGTTGTTGCAGTTGATGCTATTATAGCTCCTGTTACCTGCATAGCTCCCGACACTGCCGCTTGAACAGCCGTTGCCCCATTTTTACGGAGTCTATATATGTTCTCGATAACAACAACCGAGTTATCAACAAGCATACCGACACCCACGGCAAGTCCCGAAAGCGAAATGAGATTCAGCGAAATTTTTGTGAAGTACATAAGTACTATCGCAAATATTACCGAAATCGGAATTGAACAAGCTATAATAAATGTTGGTCGAATATCCCTCAAAAAAATTATAAGAACAACTATGGAGAACAACGCACCCCACAAAAGATTGCTTATTACTGAATTTACAATAAGGTGAATGTAATCGCCCTGATCCATCAAAGTAGTAAAATGCAAATCCGAGTATTCTTTGGTAAGATTTTTGAGAGCTTTTTGTATATTGTCCGAAACTTCCGCCGTAGCAGCGTCCGACTGCATTGTAAAGGACACTACAACGCTGTTTTGATTATTGAGTTTTGTATATATGGAATCGCTGTTGTCGGTCATTTTGATGTTTGCGATATCATCAAGATAAATCGGTTCCACGCCGTCTATACCCAAATCAAAGAGCATTAGATGCGAGATGTCCTTCTCGTTCTCGAATTTATCACCGACACGGACAAGCATATCTTCTTCCTCACCTGTCAGATAACCAGCCGGCATTGAAAAATTCTGTGCTATTAGGATTTGTGATACCATGCTTTTGTTTATAGTTTCGGACACATTAGCCTTGTCGAGTGCTTCTTTCTTTGCATCTTGAACCTGTTTTAGGGATTCATCAAGCTGAGTTTGCGAGGCTTCGAGCTGTGAAATAGTCGCATTGACGGTGTATTCGGTAATACTTAAATCGGAATAAGCCGTTAACATTTGATATTCGGCTTGCGATTTTTGAGATGCCATTGTTTTTTTTGCTTCATCTATTGCAAGCGAGCCTTCGTCAAGCTGTGTGATAGTTTCGTTGAGCATATCTATTCCATCGTCTATTTGCGAAATACCATCACGGATTTTTTCAACATCGGAGTCTATTGTATCAAACGTAGTTCCGAACTCGCTCATTTTATCGTTAATTGTATCGATTGTTTTGTTAATGCTTGAAAGTGCCTCTCGGGTTACGGGAACAGCCCCCGCAAGCGTCAGAGGATTGAACCCCCGTGCGGAAATCATGGCTTCATTTTCGGCGAGTTCGGCTTTAACTTGAATATATTCGGGAGATGACTTGATTTGTTCGACTTTCTCTTCACGTTCTTCATTTGATATAGATAAATCCGCATAAATAGCGGTAATAGCGAGGTCATATTCGGAACTTTTTTGAAAAAGCTCATTATGTTGCTCATTGAGGGCGTTCATTTGGTCGTAATCGGATTGCAGGCGGTCACGTTTTTCTATAATACCGTCTGCGACTTTTTGAATTTCCTCCATCAGCATCAAAGTAGTACTGAGTGAAGATTTTTGGTTAGTCAAATCAGAAATCATATCGAGCAGAGAAACTTTTGTTTCAAGAACCTGTCTTTCTTTTGAAGAAATTTCCGACTCAGCAGAAGCAAGAGCTTCAACTGCTTCATCATGTTTTTTATTAAGTTCCTCTTTACCTTTTTCGATTTCCTCTTTACCTTTTTTAGCTTGCTCGATACCATCGGAAAGCTGAGATTGTGCATTATCAAGAGTTTCTTCGGTTTCTTTGAAAAGGTCATTCACCGCATTTTTGACTTTATTATTTACTTTTTTTATTTTTGTTTCGGATAAAGTGATTTCATATTTTTGGTCAATGACTCCGCCAACGGAAACACTCGCAACGCCGTTTATACCTTCGAGTTTGTTTTTGAGGGTATCGGAAGTAAACTGCGACAATTCATAAATATCGCTATTATCTCGGCTGATAGCCACAATAGCAACGGGAAGCATATTTGGATTAATTTTCATGGTAAAGGGAGTTCCCACAGTATCGTCCCACGAACCACCCAATTGAGTAAGTTTGCTGTTTATGTCTACCGTAACGGAGTCCATGTTTGCATCATCGGAAAATTCAACCGTAACCATTGAATAGTTTTCAGAGGATCGTGACGTTACCGATTTCACGTTATCAAGAGTCGCCATGGCTTGCTCAAGCGGTTTTGTTACAGTTGTTTCAACTTGCTCGGGACTTGCCCCTATGTACGTTGTTACTATTATTACATACGGAAATTCCATGCTCGGAAACAAACTCGGGGTCATGCTCAAAAACGAAGTAATTCCCAAAACCACAACAAGCACAACGGCTACAAATACTGTCATTGGTTTTTTTACACTATATTTAGTCATTATATATCACCAATCTTAAAAAAATTAAACAATTTTATCTATGTAACCAATTATATATGATTGTTAATCAAATTACAAGTTTTTTGGAAACCTTTTTTTGCGGAAGCTTTTTTTGGGAAACCTTTTTTGAAAAAAAGGTTTCCCAAAACCCCTTCCAAAAAACTTTAATTGTAAAAATATTTACTAACTGCAATAGAAACAAATCCGACTGCGGCGTTTGCAGTCGGATTTGTTTGCTTTTATACCAAGCCAATTGAAAAGCATAAAATT
>CACXHC010000191.1 GCA_902767285.1 uncultured Ruminococcus sp. | reverse complement strand
GACAGTGACTTGTCACTATCAAAAGCATACAGGGTGAAGCAGGAATTTTCTCAATATGGGTATATTTGTCCATATTTTGAGTAGCAGCAAAAATCATGAACGTGTATGAAACAAAAAATATAGGCGAGCTGATAAACGGCAATCCTTATGTTGGAAGAGGAATTGTGTCGGGCAAATCGGCAGACGGCAAAAACGCTGTTGTTGCTTACTTTATCATGGGAAGAAGCGAGAACAGCCGCAACAGAATTTTTGTTGAAAACGGTGACGAAGTTATCATTCACCCTTATGACGCAAGCAAGGTTGAGGACCCGTCATTGATAATATACTCCCCTATAAGAAAAATTGACAACAAACTGATTGCTACAAACGGCGACCAGACCGATACTATATACGATTTCGTAAAAGCCGGCAAGAGTTTTGAGGACGCTTTGGACACTCGCTGTTTTGAGCCTGACGGCCCGAACTGGACTCCTCGTATAAGCACAATGTTCACTTTTGGTGACAAACTCACATATAAAATGAGTATCCTCAAAAGTGCAGATGCAGAGGGTTCGGAGTGCAATCGCTATACATTCAGTTATACGGCTATTGCCGGATTGGGTCATTTTATTCACACATACGTTACTGACGGAAATCCGATCCCCACATTCCAAGGCGAACCCGAGAGAGCGAATATTCCCAACGATATAGACGAGTTCACACAAGATATTTGGACTAATCTTAACGAGAACAACAAAATTTCTTTGTATGTTAGATTTGTTGATCTTGCAACGGGCAAAGTTGAAAACAGAATGATAAACAAATACTCAAAACAAGATTAAGGAGATTTATAAATATGTCAGATAAAGAACGTTATATATCCCCATTTTCGACAAGATATGCAAGCGAAGAAATGCAGTATATTTTTTCGGAGCAGTTTAAGTTTACTACATGGCACAAACTTTGGATAGCATTGGCAAAAGCCGAAAAAACTGCCGGTTTGAACATCACGGACGAGCAAATTGCCGAGCTTGAAAAATACAAAGATATAGTCGATTTTGAAACAGCCGAGGCAAGAGAAAAGGAAGTTCGCCACGATGTTATGTCGCACGTTTACGCATACGGAAAACAATGTCCCAAAGCCGAGGCGATAATCCATTTGGGAGCAACATCTTGTTATGTAGGCGACAACACAGATGTAATTATATTGAGAGAAGCATCTCAGATAATTTTGAAAAAAGCGGCACAAGTAATAAAAAATCTCTCGGTATTTGCCGACAAATATAAAGCTCTTCCATGTCTTGCTTATACGCATTTACAGCCAGCCCAACTCACAACGGTGGGCAAGAGAGCAACTCTTTGGATGTACGAGCTTATCTCCGATATTGAAAATCTTGAATATCAGCTCAGCAATTTGAAACTTCTCGGTTCAAAAGGAACAACAGGAACTCAAGCAAGTTTTATGGAGCTTTTCGGCGGAGATGAATCAAAAGTCAAATTGGTTGAAGATCTTATTGCGAAAGACCTCGGATTTGATAAGTGCGTAGCTGTTTCGGGTCAAACTTATTCAAGAAAGACAGATTCATATTTCTTGTCAGTACTTTCGGGATTTGCTCAGAGTGCGTACAAATTCTCAAATGATTTGCGTATTCTCCAGTCGTTTGAAGAGATGGAAGAGCCATTCGAGAAAAAGCAAATCGGCTCATCGGCTATGCCTTATAAACGCAATCCCATGAGAAGTGAGAGAATTTCGTCACTCGCAAGATACGTCATTGTAGATTCGATAAACCCGGCACTCACCGCAGGTACACAGTGGTTTGAAAGAACTCTCGATGACAGTGCCAATAAGAGAATCTCCGTAGCAGAGGCATTTTTGGCAGTTGATTCGATACTCAATATTTATATAAACATCACAAGCGATATTGTCGTAAATGATAAAGTTGTAACAAGACGTGTTATGGAAAAACTTCCGTTTATGGCAACCGAAAATATAATGATGAAGGCAGTTAAAAACGGCGGAAACCGTCAGGAACTTCACGAGCTTTTGCGTCAGCACAGCCACGCAGCGGCGGCGAGAGTTAAGCGTGAGGACGGCGTAAACGACCTCATCGACAGAATAGCCAATGACGATGCGTTCCCCGTTACCAAAGAAGAAATCATCAGCGAGCTTGACCCGATTCTTTATGTCGGCAGAAGTGTTTCTCAAGTAGACGAGTTTATTAAGAACGAAGTCGAGCCTGTTCTTGCCAGAAATTATTCTGATGAAATAACCGCTGATCTCAAAGTATAATCCGGTTTTTTCTCGGGGAAAACCTCGGGGAAAACCCTTTTTTAAAAAAAGGGTTTTCCCCGAACCCCTTTCCTAAAAAACTAAATTACAAAGAATTTTAAATTAAACGTTTAAGGCAACCGAACACGAATTAAAGTTTTTTTTGGTTACTTTTTTTTTCAAAAAAAAGTAACATAAAAACAAAAAGGAGCGTTTTTTGTGAAAGAATTTGAATTAAAATACGGCTGTAATCCCAATCAAAAGCCCTCTAAGATATTCATGTCAAACGGCGAAGATTTGCCGATAGAAATTCTTAACGGCAAGCCCGGATACATCAATTTTCTTGATGCGTTCAACAGCTATCAGCTTGTAAAGGAAATAAAAGAGGCAACGGGTCTTTGTGCGGCGACTTCGTTCAAGCACGTTAGCCCGACATCGGCGGCGGTAGGCAGAGTTTTGCCCGAAAAACTTAAAAAAGCCTGCTTTGTTGATGACATCGAAGGTCTTGACGAATCTCCCCTCGCTTGTGCTTACGCAAGAGCAAGAGGCACAGACAGAATGTCGTCTTTCGGTGACTGGATAGCCCTTTCGGATATTTGCGATGTTACCACCGCTACTCTCATAAAAAGAGAAGTTTCAGACGGCATTATTGCTCCCGGATATACAGACGAGGCTCTCGAAATTCTTAAATCTAAGAAAAAAGGCAACTACAATATAGTTAAAATTGATGAGAACTACAAGCCCGACCCCATCGAGCGTAAACAAGTTTACGGCATCACTTTTGAGCAGGGCAGAAATGAGTTCAAAATAAACAATGAACTTCTTGAGAATGTTGTTACTCAAAACAAAAATATTCCCGATGACGCAAAAATCGATCTCATAATTGCTCTTATTACGCTTAAATATACGCAGTCAAATTCCGTTTGCTATGCTGTTGACGGTCAGGCGATCGGTGTTGGTGCGGGTCAGCAGTCGAGAATCCACTGCACAAGACTTGCCGGAAATAAAGCCGATATTTGGCACCTCCGCCAGCATGATAAAGTTTTGAACCTTCCCTTTAAAGAGTCCCTCGGCAGACCCGACAGAGATAATGTTATCGATGTTTATATCTCCGATGACGATGAAGATGTTTTGGGTGATGACGTTTGGCAGAATTATTTCACAACTCGCCCCGAACCTCTTACAAGAGAAGAAAAGAAAGAATATCTTTCTTCAATAACAGGCGTTTCGCTCGGGTCAGATGCGTTCTTCCCGTTTGGCGATAATATCGAAAGAGCAAGAAGAAGCGGTGTTTCGTATATCGCCCAGCCCGGCGGTTCTATCCGTGACGATAACGTTATCGAGGCTTGCGATAAGTACAATATGTCAATGGTATTTACAAAGATGAGATTGTTCCATCACTAATCAAAATTACCGTACAAATGCAGTCTTTTTTGAGAATATGTGTTTGTACGGTTTTGCCGTTTCTTTTTTTCTTCTTCTTTTTTCTCTTCTTTTTTTGAAAAAAAAGAAGCAAAAAAACTTTAATATATATCCACGACCATTCTCTGTTATGCAAATGCGTACTTCGGTCGTTTTAGAATGGAGGACTTCTCATGAAAATTATGGTTATAGGTGGCGGCGGTCGTGAACACGCTATCATCAAAAAACTTAAACAAAGTGAAAAATGTGAAAAAATCTGGGCTTTGCCCGGTAACGGCGGTATCGCCGCAGATGCCGAGTGCGTTAATATCGGTGCAACGGATATTCCGGCTATAATCGATTTTGCAAAAAATAATCCAGTGGATTTTGCCGTTGTCGCTCCCGATGACCCGCTTGTTTTGGGCTGTGTTGACGAGCTGAAAAAAATCGGTATTCCATGTTTCGGCCCCGAGAAAAATGCGGCTATCATCGAGGGCAGTAAAGTTTTTTCAAAAAATATGATGAAACAATTCAATATTCCTACGGCTGAATATGAAGTGTTTGACGATATGCAGAAAGCTCTCGAATATATAAAAACTGCTCCTATCCCTACCGTAATTAAAGCGGACGGACTTGCACTCGGTAAGGGCGTTATTATTGCCGAGTCGAGAGAGGACGCAGCAGCAGCAATTAAATCTATGATGGAAGATAAAGTTTTCGGTGAAAGCGGCAGCAGAGTCGTTATCGAAGAATTTTTGACAGGCCCCGAAGTTTCTGTTTTGTCGTTCACAGATGGAAAAACAGTTGTGCCTATGGTTTCCAGCATGGATCACAAAAGAGCTTTGGACGGTGACAAGGGACTCAATACAGGCGGTATGGGTACAGTTGCTCCAAATCCGTATTACACCGCCGAAGTTGCAAAAGAGTGTATGGAGAAAATCTTTATTCCAACAATGAATGCTATGAATCAGCTTGGAAGAACTTTCAAGGGTTGTTTGTATTTTGGTCTTATGATTACCGAAAAAGGCCCTAAAGTTATAGAGTATAATTGCAGATTCGGCGACCCCGAAACTCAAGTTGTTCTCCCTCTGCTCGAAAGCGATTTGCTTGAAATCATGAAGGCTGTTGCAGAAGAAAGACTCTCCGAAGTCGAAGTTAAATTTGCCGATAAATCCGCTTGCTGTGTTGTTCTTGCCTCTGAAGGATACCCCAAAAAATACGACAAGGGATTTGAAATAACTATCGGTGAACTTGATGAAAATGCAGATTTTTATATTGCCGGTGCAAAGCTCAAAAATGACAAACTTCTCACAAACGGCGG
>CACXHC010000190.1 GCA_902767285.1 uncultured Ruminococcus sp. | reverse complement strand
TTTAGACGAAGATTCGATTTTAGATGAATTTTCGGGTTCAGAGGGAGTCTCGGCTATTGCTGAAATGCTTGACGATTCCGAAGAATCGGTCGGCTTTTTGTTGGCTAATCTGAAAACGACAAATGCAGATGCAATCGCAACTATTATCAACAGTGCCGATATTAATATTATTGATTTGCTTGATTTATTTGAAGCCATTGTTGTTTATCCTTTCTGTAATTTCATCATGGATAGATTATACACCAAAGCGGAGAATATGTAAATAAACTGAGCGTAAATTATTGTAATTCTTTGTAAACCAAAGTGCGAACAGGGTGTAATCCGCTTCTTTTTTTCAAAAAAGAAGATAAAGTATTGAAAAAATTGTTCAAATGTAATATAATATATTATGTATAAGTGTATGTAAAATTTGGAAAAAGGAGCTGATTTTAGTGGGAAATCCTTTCTTAGACAGCAGTCGAGAGGGCAAGTCTGATTATTTGACTCCCTTATGTTCGATAAATAAATTTAAAGTGGCAAAACTCCCCGTTTACAATATAGATGATGAAATAGAAGGTCTTATTGTAAAAGAATTTTTTGGTGTGAGCGTTATCACAAACGAAATAAAAAAATATCTCGAAAAACTTAATTTACAGAATATCGATTCTGCAAACGAAAAAAATCTTCCGAGGCTGGTTGCCGAAAAATCTCAAGATTTAAATGACCCTGAAGGGGCGGCGGTTGCTCGTGATATAATGGTCAGATTCGGAAACCGCTTAGGTCTGATGCTCCTTGCTCTGAAATTGGGCGAACCCGAAAATCGAAAAGCTCGCCCCGAATGGTCTGACGAACACTGGCAATACTGGGCTGACGTGAAAGATATTATACTTGTCGGTGGATTGGCAAGCGGTATTTTCGGTAAAATCCTCAAACAACAGGTCGAGTACGTTTTTTCGCTGAAGGGGGTCGAACCGTACAATATTTTGTTGTACGACAACTCCTCTCAAGTGGCTGTGTTGGGTTGTGCAAGCTGTATCAAAGAACAAAACGGCGTATTTGTTGTTATGGATTTCGGACAGACCAACATAAAAAGATGTTATATTTCAAAATGTGACGGGGAAGTTTCCGAAATACATTCTCTAACGTCTTGGCCGTCACAAAATATGGAATGGGAAATCAAAAACAATGACGAAAAACTGCGTCAGGCAAAAGAACTTCATTCTTATTTGGTTTCATCTATTGAACACGCTTACAATGAGGCAAAACAGCAAACCAATATCGAGCCGGGGTGCGAAATAATCATAAGTATAGCGAATTATGCCGTTGACGGCGTTCTCAACAATAATCGAAGCGGATATGCAAAACTCTGTATGCTGGGCGATAATTATGCCGATTGCCTTAACTACGAATTATCGGGCAGACTTCGTAAAGATATTTCGGTAAAGCTGATACATGACGGAACAGCAGTCGCATTGAATTTTAGAAATCGAAAAGATACCGTGTGCCTCTCTGTGGGGTCGTTCTTCGGGGTGGGGTTCCCCGAAACAAAAATAGTGTAATGCGAGTTTTTTCGACACATAATTTCATTCGGCTATGGTATTATTGTAGTGCAAAATATCAAATTTACGAGGAAGGCTGATTTATGAATGTTATTGATTTGAGAGATAAATTCTATAAACGCAGAATCGACATAATAGGTATTACCGACAATTCCATATATTATGCCGAAGAAAATTCAAACGGCGAAAGTATATCCATATATAAATATGACTCTTACAGAAATAAAGAAAAAATTATTGCAGAGTACAGCCAAAATGCTCTCGACTTTATACAACATTATTACCTTTGCGGAAACAGCATCATCATTCTGTTTGAGAATTCCGAAAATTCTGCATGGGTAATCAAAATAAACAAAAATTCGGGCGAGGAGTATTTCAAACGAAAAATCCACCTTATAGGCAGATTTTTTGAGTGCGTTCCTCTTACCGACAACGAGTTTATAATCTATACAAAATCCGATGACGAACACAAAGACCTCTTTAAACAATGCGTAGAGATAACAGGCAGTGAAATTATGGCTAATCTTTATGATTTGGACAGTGGTTTTCGCTATTTCATAAAAGATTTTAAAACTGCACGGCTTATCGAAAACGGTGCGTATTCGTTCAAAAATGCCAAAAGCGAAGAAACTCTCCTTTTGTGTGACCCTTATTGCGGTGAAACCGAAAAAGAAGAAATGATCCGTACATTTAATGAGCGTTTATCCGAAATTCCCGAAGATATTCGTGATAATATCTGGACTATCTCAAAAGAAAAACTCATTGTTTCCATAAAAAGCGGAAGTGATAAAATCCGCATGAGGCGTGTCGCAGGGGCAGGCGTTGAAGGTACTGTTCGATTCGAAAGCATAAACGAAAAAAATATTGTTTTCAGAGCGAAAGTGTATCGCACTCAAGTTGAACAGTATCTTGAAATGTCGGTTTTAAACGGAAGAGTCAAACCCGTTTGCCGTTTGGCAAGGTCGGGTAAAGTACGGTATTATACCGACAAAGTCAGCGGAAAAATATATATGATGAAAAACCTCGGTGACAGAATCTGCGTTGAAGGTGCAGTCGGAAGCGAGGCAAAAATGATAATGCCCGAAAATATGGGCGAGATACTCGCTTGTATTGATGACCGCTACATAATAGCTTCACGCATTTCAGATGTGGAGCGTACTGCTATATACGACAGCCGTTTGAAAATTACCGATACTTTTCAAGCAAAATCAAAAATATATAAAGATATTGTTGTTCTATATTAATTATAACCAAAACTTACATTCAAAAAATGTTTATTTTGATTAATCAAAATCTAAATTTAAAAAAATCGTTAATAATTACAAAATAAATTTACAAATTTTGTAGTGAATTTGTGTAAAATATCTTGAAAAATTGTTTTGTTTTTGATATTATATAATTGTATGGAGTATATTTGCAAAGGAGTGTGTAAAAGTATGTTAGACAGTATAGTTCAAGGTCTGCTTGATGATTTTCATGCCGGGACAAGTGCCAGAGCGTATGACCTTTTGGGGGGTCATAGGTCATATATGTTCGGTCAGTTGGGAGTTGTGTTCCGTGTGTGGGCCCCAAATGCGGCGGCTGTTTCGGTCGTGGGGGATTTCAATTACTGGAATCCGGAATCAAATCACATGGGTAAAATCAGCGATGCCGGCGTGTGGGAGTGCTTTGTTCCAAATGTTGTTACCGAATTTGCAAATTATAAATACTGTATCGATACGCCTTGGGGAGAGCGAATCTACAAAAGTGATCCCTACGCATTCCACTTTGAAACACGCCCCAGCAATTCTTCAAAATTCTATGATATAGAAGGTTTTGAATGGAATGACGATGAGTGGATAAAAAACAAAAAGCCCGATATTCATGCCGAAGAACCCATTAACGTATATGAAATTCATGCCGGCTCTTGGAAAAGAAACGAAAACGGCGAGTTTATAAGCTATCGTGAACTTGCCGACCAGTTGATCCCTTACGTTGCCGACATGGGGTATACTCATATAGAATTTATGCCTATAACGGAATACCCGTTTGACGGTTCGTGGGGGTATCAGGTTACGGGATATTATGCTCCTACATCAAGATACGGAACTCCGCACGATTTTATGTATCTCATAGACAAGGCACATCAAGCCGGTTTGGGAGTTATTCTCGATTGGGTGCCGGCTCATTTTCCAAAAGACAACTACGCACTTTCAAGATTTGACGGCTCGTGCTGTTACGAATACGAAGATTCGAGAAAAGGCGAACATAAGGAGTGGGGTACTCTCGTTTATAATTACAGCAGATACGAAGTCATCAGTTTTTTAGTATCGAGTGCCATGTTCTGGATGGACAAGTACCATGTTGACGGAATAAGAGTCGATGCTGTTGCTTCGATGCTCTATCTCGACTACAACCGCAAAGACGGAGAGTGGGAGCCGAATATTTTCGGAGGAAAAGAAAATCTCGAAGCACAGGAGTTTTTGAGAAAACTCAACGAAACTTGCCGAGAACTCTTCCCCGGAAATATTATGATAGCCGAAGAATCAACCGCATTTCCGATGGTATCAAGACCAATCGAAATGGGCGGTCTTGGGTTTAGCTACAAGTGGAACATGGGTTGGATGAACGATGTTTTGAGATACCTTTCGCATGATCCCGTGTATCGTCCGTATCATCATGATGAGTTGACATTCTCGCTTATTTACGCATTCAGAGAAAATTTCATGCTTCCGATAAGCCATGACGAAGTTGTTTACGGCAAATGTTCGCTTATGAACAAAATGCCCGGCGATTACGAAATGAAATTTGCCGGAGTCAGAACTTTTATAGCTTACATGATGGCTCACCCCGGCAAAAAGCTCTTGTTTACGGGTAATGAGATAGGTCAGTTTGACGAGTGGAACTACGAACAGCAAGTTTGCTGGGAAGTTCTCAATTATGAACGCCATCAACAACTCAAGGAATTTTTCAAGAGCATAAACCATTTCTATAAGGAAACTCCTCCGCTGTATGAAGTGGATTTTTCGTGGCAGGGATTCCAGTGGATATGCCATTCGGATTATCAGCGTTCCATGCTAACGTTTAGACGAATCGACAAAAAAGGCGAAGAGATCATCTGCGTATGTAACTTTCAGCCGATGCTCAGAGAAGATTACATTATAGGTGTTCCGAGTGCCGGCATTTATGAGGAAGTTTTCTCAACCGATAGAGAAGAGTTCGGCGGAAGCGGTTTTACAAACGGTTCAATGATAAAATCCGTTGACGAGCCTTGTCATGGTTTGGAAAATTCCATAAGTATTACTATTCCACCCTTGTCAACTCTTTACTTAAAATGCGTGAAGAAATCTGCAAAGAAAAAAGACATTCTCAATGAGGAAGTCAAAAAAGAAATAAAAAAAGAAGTT
>CACXHC010000189.1 GCA_902767285.1 uncultured Ruminococcus sp. | reverse complement strand
AAGGTTTCGCACTCTGCGGAGTGCGACCAAAGGCTCTGCCTTTGGAAACCGCAAGCCTTTGAAAAGGCTTGACCGAAACTTTTGCCTATTTGTTGGCTATTTTTCTTTTAAAGAAATTTGAATTCCATGATAAAAAACGGGAGTGAGGTTTTCAGAGGTTCCCTTATGCTTATCAGAATATACTACTTTACAAAATGGTTATCCCGGCACCGCCGATAAGCGCTCATGCGCCTGATAGCGATGCCGGGTAAAATATTTTATAAGATTTTGTCAAAAACAGACTCATTCCTTCGCCTTGAGCAATATTACCTGATATTGACATCCTGCTTCTGTTCTGAATGGATAGTACCATCCGCTCACACCTGAGCTGATATACACATCGGTATTTCCATGCCGATAGAAACCATAAACATCATATCCCGCTAAACGGTAAAAGGTCTTTATAGGAAACAGCTGACCCGCGTGGGTATGGCCTGACAACTGAAGGTCGGCTCCGGTTTCGATAATATCCTCGGTATTATACGGGGAATGATCGACCGACAGAACAAACACATTATCAGGGCGCAAAGGCAGCTCAATGACAGGCTTGCGTTCATCCATGGTGATGTCCTCGCGTCCCAGAACAACCAGATCATCGGAAATCGAAACAAGCTGATCCTTAAGGATACTGATTCCATTTGAAGTAATAGCCAATTCTAGTTCATCCTGTGTAAAATAAGGTCCGCCGACAAAATCGCCGGCCGGTTGTGTATCGTGATTTCCGTAAACGAAATAAACCGGGGCTTTAATGCTCCCCAGGAGTTCAAAGGTTTGTATCATTTCTTCTTACGTTGTATATTCATCGACAATATCTCCGCCAAGCAATACAAAATCTGCGTTCTCCTCATCGATCTTCCGTATAGTATTTTTAACAGTTTGCATACTCTGAGATGAACCAATATGCAGATCGGCAACAAATACAAAGCGATGATCCTGCCTGAGCTTGTCAGAAACGACGGTAAATCGGTCGGCACTAACGATCTGCATATTTACGGTGCCGAATGTCAGATAGATCAATGTACACACGGCGCATACGGTGATCTGTACGCGATTGTGATTCGGTCTTTCTTTTCGTTTTTTTATTATCATCGGAAGAGTCAGGATGTCGCCGACAGCATCCGCTAAAAGTACGATATGTAATGGAACAAATACATATCCTGTGGTATAAACAAACGGCGCTTCCACCGCTATAAACAGGTAGGCGATAAAAATGCCTGTCAACAGCTTTGCTATACTCAGGATAATACGGATCGGTATTCCGCACCGCTTTCTGAGAGGATACTGTGCGGCGCTGATTGCCGCAAACCAAAGAAGCGTTACTCCGACCCATAGAATATATCTTTCGGTTGTCAATTTTTGCTGCTCCTTTCCGATTGCAAACACTAATATTTGTATATTTCGCAAACTAAGTGTATCATAAAAAAATATATATTGCAACCAGTAAAAGCTATATTATTACATGGTAATATCGCTCCTATGAGGAGAGATCAACTCGTTCCATACCTAAAGGTAACTCAGAGTGCTTTGTAGCATAACCATTCAATTTTATATATGACCACACATCTCACAGTTAATTCACCAATGCAAACAAAGGATGAGGAACCGTCCACGAATAGAGCAAATCCCTATATTCTCAGTGAAACACGGGATTCTCAGATTTTGTGGGCAGGGTAGAAATCACCACTTCATAAAAAAAAAAGCTCACGGACAAGAGGTTTTACTTCTCATCCGTGAGCATATTTGTATTCGGTTTTTATAAATCAGCCTTTTGTAACAAAACAATCCTTGCCCCAGAAGGCAATTCCGTATTTTATCAGTTTTTCATTTTTGAACGGTACATAGTATTTCATATTATCTATTTGTTTTAATGCTTCTCTACTTAGCTTTTCAAGATCATTCTCTGATTCAGCTCTCTTTGTTTCAATGATAACAACAAGGCGTTTATCTTTATTTTTAACAAGAATGTCTGTTCTGCCTCTGCCTGTT
>CACXHC010000188.1 GCA_902767285.1 uncultured Ruminococcus sp. | reverse complement strand
CAGCGAAGCAACCGCAACATTCACTTGCACAAACGATTCCTCACATAAAGAAACAAAGAAAGCAACAGTAACATCAACCGAATCAGATGTTCAAATCGTTTACACAGCAACAGTTACATTCAACGGTAACGAATATCAAGATGAAAAAACAGTAACTATCGAACCACCCGTTGATACAACCGACTCTGATACAACAGATTCCGAAACAACAGACTCCGAAACAACAGATTCCGAAACAACAGATTCCGAAACAACAGATTCCGAAACTCCTGTTGAGAACAAGTATGTTTTTGTTAACGGCGAAAATGTAACTTGGAAATCCGCAGACGGTTTGTTGACTCTCTACATCAAGCGTACAGACGGCAAAAGTGCTATTGATAAATTAAGTGGACTTACACTCAACGATAATCCCTTGCCAACTAACTATTATCAAGTAACAGATATTCAAGATGGTATTGCAGTTACGTTCCCGCCTCAGGTTTTGTCGCTTCTTCCTAACGGAACATATACTTTAGGAGCAGTTTTTGCCGATGGCAGTGTCTCAACAAAAGTTACAATAGCTAATGAACAAGCACCTGTTTCTCTCGATTCTGACTCTGCTACCGACTCGACAACCGATTCCACCACAGATTCCGAACCCGCTTCTGATGTGGACACAGATTCAAAAACAACGGATTCCGAAACAACGGATTCCGACAAGCCCGTATCATCTCCCGATGAGCCTGTAACATCTCCCGACCAGCCGGCAAACAACGATTATGTTTTGGTTAACAGCGGAAATATAATATGGAAACCCGGTGATGGTTTATTGACTCTTCTTGTTAAGCGTACAGACGGCAAAAAAGCTGTTGAGAATTTTGTAGGTCTTACAGTTAATGGAATGCCATTACCATCCAACTATTATCAAGTATCCGAACTTCCTGATTATATGGCAATTACGTTTGCTCCGCAGGCATTAGCACTTCTTCCGGCAGGCACGTACTCTGTTGTTATAGTTTTTGCAGACGGCAGTGTTGAGGAGAAAATCACCATAAGTGCCGAAACACCTGTTGAATCTCCCGATAATCCCGTTGAATCTCCCGACAAGCCTTCCGAGTCTCCTGATGTACCTGTTGAATCTCCCGACAAGCCTATCGAATCCCCCGATGTACCGGCAAACAACGAGTATGTTTTGGTTAACAGCGGAGATATAACATGGAAAATCGGTGACGGTGCATTAACTCTCATGATTAAGCGTACCGATGGTAAAAGTGCTTTTGATAAATTAGTAGGTCTTACAGTTAATGGCATTCCTTTACCCGAAAATTATTATCAAGTAACAGATACTCAAGACGGTATTGCTATTACATTTGCTCCTCAGGTTTTGGCACTTCTCCCGAGCGATGTATATACATTAGTTGTAAACTTCACCGATGGAAGCGTTGAAAAGCAAGTTACTATCGTTGGTCAGAGCGAGCCTACAATAATAGGAATTCTCGGTGATGTAAACGATGACAACAAAGTTGATTCGACAGACGCACTCGTTCTTCTTAGAGCAAGTGTAGAGCTTGAAACACTCAGCGACAAACAGAAACTTCTCGGTAACGTTAACCTTGATGGCGGTGTTGACTCCGCAGACGCACTCAGTGTTCTTCGTTACAGCGTTGACATGGTTGACAACGACAAAATGGGCAGCCCTGTAACTCTTCCCACAGCTTGATAAACCCTGAATATTCGATATGCAGTTCGGGAGAATTATAGTAATACTTCCGAACTGCAAAAAGTCTATAAATGTTTAAAAATACATTTATAGACTTTTTTAGTAAAAAAATGAAATGAGATGATAATATGACAATGGACGAATTAAACGAATACGCAGAAAAAGCCTACGAAATGTTTAAAGAAGCCACAAAAATTCCTGTGCTGAAATTTGAACTCACAGACAGCGAGCCTGATATTTTTTCAAGCAAAATAGGCGGGACACCATATCTTTCCCAAAATTCCGAAGTACCTGTTGATAAAAGAGGCGAGCAAATGAAATTTTTGGCACAGTTTGATTGTTCGCTTTTATCCGGATTGCCAGATTATCCTCACACAGGTATGTTACAATTTTGGCTTTCAAAAAAATATCCGTGGGTTGAGCATAAAGTTATATATTACGAACAAATTGATAAAACGGTATCGGACAGTGACGTTATTTCAAAAATAGATTCGTTTGAAGATGAAACCGATGTTCAATTTCCCGTAATAAATGGCGGTTACGGTATAACAACACACTTAACCGAAGAATCCATGAGCGAAAGCGATGAGCGTTGCGAAGAATTTCTGTGGCACTACCTCGATGTTGTAACAGACGGCAGAGCGATAGACGAATACGATGATGATATTTCGGAGTTAATAGAAGTTGATTATACATCCGGTCACAAAATCGGAGGATATTTGTACGACCCTCAGCCCCGAAACAGCTATGAATACGACCCCGATTTAGAAATCGACCTCGGCACAGATGACGAAAAACTTCTTCTCCTTCAGCTTGAGTATGACCACGGTTACGGCAAAAATTGGCAAGACAATGCCAAAATAATAATCGGTGATTGTGGTGTTATTCATTTCTTCATCAAAAGAAAAGATTTAAAACAGCTTAATTTCGATAAAGTCAAATACGATTGGAGCTGTTCATAAAAAACGAAAGAAGGGGCTGTGAAAAAACAACAGCCCCAAGGAATCTCCGATTTGTTGGTTATTTTCTCTTCTTTTTTTTGAAAAAAAAAGAAGCAAAAAAAACTTTTACTATATAAATTTTATGTGTTTCAACGAACATTCTAT
>CACXHC010000187.1 GCA_902767285.1 uncultured Ruminococcus sp. | reverse complement strand
TGAGTGTACATCTGCGGAATAATATTTACTAAATACCATAACAACAAATCCGACTGCGTTGTTTGCAGTCGGATTTGTTTTAGCTTATAGAAAGTTAGTTGTAACACATAAAATTTATATAGTAAAAGTTTTTTTTGCTTCTTTTTTTTTCAAAAAAAAGAAGGCGGGGGTTCGGGGGCGGCAGCCCCCGAGAAAGCAGGTGGGCAAAAGTTACTGGCGGTATTGTGCGATAGACATACAGTCTTTGTCGCCTCTGCCGGAGATGACGACGACAATAATATCGTTTTTGCTCATTTTGGGAGCGATTTTTCTAACGTGTGCGACTGCGTGGGCACTTTCGATTGCGGGAATAATTCCTTCTGTGCGTGAAAGATACTCGAAAGCGTCAACGGCTTCGTCATCGGTGATGGCTACATATTCGGCTCTGCCTGAGTCGTGAAGTCCGGCGTGTTCGGGGCCTATTCCCGGATAGTCAAGCCCTGCCGATATGGAGTAAACAGGGGCAATTTGTCCGAACTCGTCTTGACAAAAATAACTCTTCATGCCGTGGAAAATACCTACTCTGCCCGTTGATATTGTTGCCGCAGTTTCAAAAGTATCGATACCTCTGCCCGCAGCTTCACAGCCGATGAGTCGAACGTCTTTATCTTCAATAAAATTATAAAAAGCTCCTATGGAGTTTGAACCGCCTCCGACACAAGCAACAACCGCTGTCGGAAGTCTGCCCTCTTTTTGGGCGAGCTGTTCTTTGATTTCTTTTGATATGACTGACTGGAAATCTCGAACGATTATTGGGAAGGGGTGAGGCCCTACCGCCGAGCCAAGTACATAATGGGTGTCGTCAATGCGGGAAGTCCATTCTCTCATGGCTTCGCTTACGGCATCTTTGAGAGTTCCTGTGCCTGTTTCTACTGAGTGAACCTTTGCTCCGAGAAGTTCCATTTTGTATACGTTCAGCGACTGGCGGATTATATCTTCTTTTCCCATAAAGACTTCGCACTCCATGCCGAAAAATGCCGCCGCTGTTGCTGTTGCTACTCCGTGTTGTCCTGCTCCTGTTTCGGCGATAACTCGAGTTTTGCCCATCTTTTTGGCGAGGAGTGCTTGACCAAGAACATTATTTATTTTGTGGGCTCCCGTGAAATTAAGGTCTTCTCGCTTGAGATAGATTTTTGCACCGCCTAAATCTTCGGTCATTTTTTTTGCGTAGTACAGGCGAGAGGGTCTGCCTGCGTAATCGTTGAAAAGTTCTGTAAGTTCTGCGTTGAACTCAGGGTCGTTTTTGTAGTGATTGTATGCTGTTTCGAGTTCGTTCACTGCGTTCATTAATGTTTCGGGGATATACTGACCGCCGTGAATACCAAATTTTCCTTTTGACATAATAAAATCTCCTTTTCTGTAAAAAAAATCCTTGACAGAGTATACTGAATCTCTGTCAAGGACGGTTAATCAAAATAATCGTACCGTGGTGCCACCTTGATTCGTGATAAACAATCACGCACTTTGCGGAATACAAACATATTCCCGACTACTAACGTAAGCCAACACGTCATAGAATACTCGGCGAAAATCACCTTTGACTATGCCCTCAGCGAACCATTATAATAAGCAGTCACAACCCGACTCTCAGCAACGCAGGCTCTCTGTATGCTCTTTACTTATTTTTACTCTCGCTTCAACGGTTTGTAAATTGTGATTTTATACTATCATGTTTTTTATGACTTGTCAAGCCAAAATATAAAAATTTTTTAAAAAAAGTATTGACAAATCCTCATAATATTGATATAATATCAACGCAGTTGTGAATGCGGATGTAGCTCATCTGGTAGAGCGCCACCTTGCCAAGGTGGAGGTAGCGAGTTCGAGCCTCGTCATCCGCTCTTGAAAAACCTCCTTAGCGAAAGCCGAGGAGGTTAATTTTTTATACGGGAGTGTTCGTTTTATGTTTATTGGAAATGTGGAGATAAAGGGGTTCGCCGCCCTTGCTCCTATGGCGGGAGTAGCCGACAGAGCTTTCAGAGAACTTTGTACGGATTTCGGTGCATCGTATACGGTCACCGAAATGGTAAGCTCCAAAGGTCTTGAGTATAAAAGCGAAAAAACCGAACAACTTATGCAGATTTCAGACAAGGAGCGTCCGTGCGGTGTTCAGCTCTTCGGAAACGACCCGAAAACGATGGCTCTTGCGGCGGAGAAGGCTCTTGAATATGCTCCCGATTTTATTGATATAAACATGGGGTGTCCTGCTCCGAAAGTCAGCGGAAACGGCTGTGGATCGGCATTGATGAAAAATCCGACTCTCTGCGGAGAAATAGTGAAGGCGGTTTCGTCTGCTGTTGAAATTCCCGTTACTGTGAAGATTCGCAAGGGGTGGGACGAAAATTCCGTGAATGCTGTCGAAGTTGCAAAAATCTGTGAGGCGAATGGTGCGGCGGCGGTTGCTGTTCATGGCAGAACCCGAAGTCAGCAGTATCAACCGCCTGTTGATTGGAATATAATCAAACAAGTTAAAAATGCGGTCAAAATTCCAGTGATTGGCAACGGCGATGTAATTTCGGCTGAGGACGCTCAGAGAATGTACGAGCAAACCGGCTGTGATTTCGTTATGATAGGCAGAGGAGCTTTGGGGAATCCGTGGATATTTTTGCAAATAGATTCTTGGTTTGAGAACGAAAAGCAAATCCCGAATCCGACAATAGAACAGCGTTTATCTGTTATGCTTAGGCATATCAAACTTGTTTGCGATTATAAGGGCGAAGAAATCGCCATAAGAGAGGCAAGAAAGCACGTTGGCTGGTATCTAAAGGGATTTCACGGGGCATCGACATTTCGCAAAAGAGCTTGTTCGCTGAAAACTTTTGCGGAATTGGAGAGCCTTGTTGCCGAAGTGTATCGTCAATATTTGTGTTGATTTTTAGTTGATATGTGATATAATAAAATCAACCCAAAAAACATCTATTTCAAGAGAAAGGATATGTATTTGAATGTCTGAGAAAAAAGAAAAATCACAAGCAAGCGAGCTTAAGGAAAAACTCGCCGCAAAAAAACCTTCGGGAAAATTGACTCTCGATAAAGAAGATTTATCCAAAGCAGACAAATTCTGCGAGGGCTACAAGCAATTTATGAAAACAAGCAAAGTCGAGCGTGAAGCCGTTCGCACAACTGAGAAAATCGCCAAAGAAAACGGATTCGTTGAATACGAGCAAGGCAAAAAATACAATGCCGGCGATAAAATTTATGTTATCAACAGAGGAAAAAATATTGGTCTGGCGGTTATAGGCAAAAACGGCACAAAAAACGGAGTTCGTTTGGTTATTGCTCATATTGATTCGCCGCGTCTTGACCTCAAGCCGAACCCGCTTTACGAAACAAATGACCTTGCTCTTTTGAAAACTCACTATTACGGCGGAATAAAGAAATATCAGTGGACAACGATTCCGCTTGCTTTGCATGGCAGAGTTGTTCGTATTGACGGCGAGTGTGTTGATGTGTGCATCGGGGAAGATGAAAACGACCCTTGTTTTGTTGTTTCCGATCTTCTTCCACACCTTGACAAAGAACAAGCTACAAAGCCAATGGCTAAGGCGATAGAAGGGGAAAATCTGAATGTTCTCATAGGCAGCAGACCATTCAATCAAGATGAAGAATCGGAGCAAGTTAAGCTGAATATATTGAATATCCTGTTTGAGAAATACGGCATAATAGAATCGGATTTTCTTTCGGCAGAACTTGACCTTGTTCCAGCATTTCCGCCCCGTGACGTAGGTCTTGACAGAAGTCTTATAGGTGCATACGGTCATGATGATAAAGTGTGTGCATATCCGGGAATAATGGCGGCAGTTGAAGCAGAAACTCCCCAAAATACGATTATAACTTTTCTTTGTGATAAAGAGGAAATCGGTTCGGAAGGCAACACAGGTATGCAGTCATCATTCTTGAACTCATTTATTGAGGATTTGGCAGAAGCTGACGGCGAAAAATTCCGTCATGTTATGGCAAAATCCACTTGTCTTTCGGCTGACGTAAACGCAGCGTATGACCCAACTTACGCAAGTGCATTTGAATCGAACAACGCAAGTTATCTTAATGGCGGTGTGATAATCACGAAATACACGGGTGCGGGCGGAAAATATGATACTTCGGACGCATCGGCGGAGTATATGGGATTTATACGCAGAATGCTCGAAAATAAGAAAATTCTCTGGCAAACGGGCGAATTAGGCAAAGTCGATGGCGGCGGCGGCGGAACCATTGCAAAGTATGTTGCAAATCACAATGTAGATGTCGTAGACCTCGGTGTGCCTGTTCTTTCGATGCACGCACCTTACGAAATTGTGTCTAAAGTCGATGTATATATGGCATATCTCGCATTCAAGGCATTTTTTGAAGAAATGGCAACCGCAATCCCACCGGCTTTAGACGGTGGTTTAAGGTTGCCTAAAGCGTAGCTTTGTGATACAATAATCTTATGAGTACAAAACGCTCAGTAAATATATAGAAAATCAAGGTTAGGGAGGTGGCAGCGAATGTTAAAGGCATACAAATATAGGTTATATCCGAATGAAGGACAAAGAAGACAGTTTGTCAAAACATTTGGCTGCTGCCGTTTTGTATATAATCAGACATTAGCCTATCGGAAAGACACTTATGAGCAGGAAAAGAAATCGTTGAGTAAAACCGATTGTAATAATTACTGCAACAGGGAACTGAAATCACAGTATGAATGGCTGAAAGAAGTCGATAAATTTGCCCTAACAAATGCCATTTACAATATGGATAGTGCTTACAAGAAGTTTTTTAAGGAACACGCAGGCTATCCGAAATTTAAAAGTAAGCACGATCATCATAAATCCTATACTACGAATTATACAAACGGAAATATCGGAGTTGATTTTGAGAATAATAAAATAAAACTGCCAAAAGTAAAATGGGTGAAAGCAAAGCTTCACAGACGATTCGACGGTAATATAAAATCAGCAACTATTTCACAAACACCAAGCGGAAAATATTATGTTTCATTTCTTGTGGAAACCATACATCAATTATTACCGCCTGTCGATAAAGCAATAGGATTGGATTTGGGCATTAAGGAGTTCTGCATTACCTCTAACGGAGATGAGTACGAAAATCCAAAAACATTACGGAAATATGAAAAAATGCTGATAAAGCTACAGCGTCAGTTAGCACATAAGAAAAAAGGCAGCAGTAATTATCATAAAGTAAGGATAAAAATCGCAAAATGTTATGAGAAAATAACTAACATCAGAAAAGATTATCTGCATAGAATTTCTCTGAAAATTGTCAGCGATAACCAAGTGATAGTGACAGAGAATTTACAAGTGCAGAAC
>CACXHC010000186.1 GCA_902767285.1 uncultured Ruminococcus sp. | reverse complement strand
TAAAAGTTTTTTTTGCTTCTTTTTTTTTCAAAAAAAAGAAGAGAAAATAAGCAACAAATTGGAGATTTCTTGAGGCTGTTGTTTTTTAACAGTCCCTTTTTTTGTTATTCAAATCAAAAAAAATTAAAATGCTATTGTTTTTTTGTGTGAGATGTAGTATAATACAAACGTAACTACCGAAATTTTTAAAGATTACGGTGTACTTTTTATTTATTTTTAATCATGGGGGAATTATAATGAACTGTAAATTATCAGTCGAACAAGCAAAAGAGCTTATAAAAATAAAGCTCTTGCACAACATGGGCATAAGCGTTAAAGATGCCAAAGATGAGCATTTTTATAAAGCTGCCGCACTTGTACTTCGTGACATCTTGGGCGGTGAATACAAAAGTTTTAATAATACTGCCTTGAGACAAAAAAGAAAAATTGTGTACTATATGTGTATGGAGTTTTTGCTCGGCAGGTCTTTACGAAATAATATATGTAATCTTGAACTCGAAGATGTTTTTGATGAAGCTTTTAAATCATTCGGAACATCTCTCGAAAAAGTATACGAGCAAGAACCTGATGCAGGTTTGGGAAACGGCGGTTTGGGCAGACTCGCAGCCTGTTTTCTTGATGGTCTTGCCTCGCAGGGATATTCTTCAATGGGGTATTCGCTCCGCTACGAGATGGGTATTTTCCGTCAGAAACTCGTTGACGGCTGGCAAACCGAACTTCCTGATAACTGGCTTCCCGGCGGTAGTGTGTGGCTCCAGTCTCACCCTGATAAGGCTATTCCCGTACAGTTCAACGGAAGTGTAGAGGAAACTTGGGGCGATGGCAAATGTACGGTCAGACTCGTGAATCCCGTAACCGTAAAGGCTATTCCTTATGATATGTATGTATCAGGAGCAAACGGAAAGGGTGTCAGCAGACTTCGCCTTTGGGCGGCTCATGCAGATCAGATAAGCATAACCGAACTCAATGAAGGAAAAATCATGAAGGCTATGGAGCAAAAAGCTATGGCGGAGGCTATTACTCAAGTGCTTTATCCAGGAGACCATAACCCCGAAGGAAAGAGCCTTCGTCTTAATCAGCAATATTTTCTTGTGTCTGCTACCATACAGGATATTGTCCGCCGTCACCTTTTGTACAATAACAAAGATATGTCAACTTTGCCCGATTGGATAACCATTCATCTTAATGATACACACCCCGTTCTTGCAGTTCCCGAACTGATGAGAGTACTTATGGACGATTACGGCTATGGCTGGGACGAATCTTGGGACATTGTTTCAAGAACTATCGCTTATACAAATCACACGGTTATGAAAGAGGCTCTCGAATGTTGGGGCGAGGATATGTTCCGTACTAAACTTCCGAGAATTTATCAGATAGTTGCCGAAATAAACAGACGTTACTGCGAGTCGCTTCACGCTAAGGGTATAGACGGCTATCAGGTAGGCAGAATGGCGGTAATTAATGACGGCGTTGTAAAAATGGCGAATCTTGCTGTAATGGCAAGCTATAAAGTGAACGGTGTTTCGGCTCTTCATAGTCAGATACTCAAAGACACTGTTTTCAACGATTTTTACAGAGTAACTCCCGAAAAGTTCACAAACGTAACAAACGGTATCGCTCACAGACGTTGGCTGTGTCAGTCTAATCCGCAACTTTCGGGATTTATTACCGAACTTATCGGAGATGAGTTCAAGAGTGACGCATCAAAACTTTCGGAGCTTGCAAAATATGCCGATGATTCATCTGTTCTCGACAGACTCGCCGCTATCAAGCGTGAAAATAAAGTCATGATGGCAGAATATATAAAAGAGCAAAATGGTGTAGTTGTAGACCCCGATTCTATTTTTGATGTACAAGTAAAGCGTTTGCACGAATATAAACGTCAGCTTATGAATGCACTGCATATTCTTTCGGTTGCTCAGTATCTCAGAGAAAATCCGAACGCTGATTTTGTCCCCAAAACGTACATATTCGGAGCAAAGGCAGCACCATCTTATTATCTTGCAAAAGAGATAATTCAGTTTATTGTGAAGATGACCTACTCCATAAATCAAGACCCCGTTCTCAATAATAAACTGAAAGTAGTATATCTGGAAGATTACCGTGTAACCGTAGCCGAAAAGCTCATACCCGCATCAGAGATAAGCGAGCAGATTTCTCTTGCCGGAACAGAGGCATCCGGTACTTCCAACATGAAATTTATGATAAACGGTGCGTTGACCCTCGGTACGCTTGACGGTGCAAATGTCGAGATCCATGACGCTGTCGGCAGAGATAATATGTTCCTGTTTGGACTCACCACCCCCGAAGTGGCTCATTTGAAGAGCAGCTATCGCCCCACGGATTATTATGTAAACAACCCCACTATCAAAAAAGTTGTGGATTCTCTCAACGTAACGGGATTCGGAAACATCGCAAAATATCTCATAGACCAAGACCCGTATATGGTTCTTGCCGATTTTGCAGACTATGCTCATGCTCAGAGAAAAGCAAGCACAGCATATCTCGATAAATCAGCGTGGAATAAATCATCACTCATCAATATAGCTAATGCCGGAATCTTCGCCGCTGACCGCTCTATCAGAGAGTATGCTTCGAATATCTGGAATATCGTTCCCGTAGACCCTGAGTAAGCTCCTTTTCTTGGGGATTTCCTTGGGGAAACCTTTTTTGAAAAAAAGGTTTCCCCAAACCCTTTCCAAAAAACTTTTATTGCGTAAAAAAACGTTTACTTGCAAATATAGAATGTTTGTTGAAACACATAAAGTTTATATAGTTAAAGTTTTTTTTGCTTCTTTTTTTTTCAAAAAAAAGAAGCAAGAAAATCTTCTTGAGAAAACTTTTATTGCGTAAAAAATGTTACTTGCAAATATAGAAACAAATCCGACTGCGTACTTGTGCAGTCGGATTTGTTTCAGTTTATAGAATGTTTGCTAAAACACATAAAGTTTATATAGTTAAAGTTTTTTTTGCTTCTTTTTTTTTCAAAAAAAAGAAGAGAAAATAATCAATATATCTTAGGAATCTTGCCGGAAATGTTGTATTTTTCTCGGAAGGCATCGAGATCTCGCTGAGATCTGATGACCATAACTTCGCTGAAACTGCCCGTTGAAACGTCCTTAAAACCGGCGACTTGCTCTCCGGTGCAGATACTGCATCTTATAGCCGGAGTTTTTTCTTTTGGATTGTATGAAGGGGCGGTGTTTTTCTTTTCGCCAAAACCGAACATTTTTGCTCACTCGCTTAATTTTTTATTTGCTGACGTTTTTCATGGTAAGGCTGATTTTGTTTCTTTTGGTATCTACCGAAAGAATTTTTACTTTGACTATATCGCCGACTTTCAGAACTTCGCCGGGGTGCTTGATATATCTGTCGCAAATTTGCGAAATATGAACGAGTCCATCTTGATGTACATCGATGTCAACAAATGCACCGAAATCAATAACATTTCGAACCGTGCCTGTTAGCTCCATGCCCTCTTTCAAATCGTTGATGTCCATAACGTCAGAGCGGAGAATCGGTTTGGGGAGTTCGTCACGGGGATCTCGTCCGGGCTTTGAAAGCTCCTTCGCTATATCGACAATTGTCGCTGAGCCGATACCTAATTTCTTTGTAAAATCACTGACACTTTGTTTTTTAAGTCTGGGGATAACGTCCGAAAAATCAGCCTTTTTTATTTCGTCGTTGGAGTAGCCCAAAAGAGTCAACATTTCTTTTGCGGCGGCGTAGCTTTCGGGGTGGATTCCCGTATTGTCGAAGGGGTTTTCGCTTTCGGGAATACGCAGAAATCCCGCACACTGTTCAAATGCTTTCGGGCCGAGTTTCGGAACTTTTTTCAGCTCTGCTCTTGATTTGAAAGCTCCGTTTTCCTCACGATATGCAACTATATTTCCGCACACGGTTTTCGTCAGTCCTGATACTCTCGACAACAGTGCCGGCGATGCTGTATTCAAATCGACTCCCACCGAGTTTACGCAATCTTCGACAACACCGTCAAGAGCTTCGCCGAGTCGTTTTTGGGGCATATCGTGTTGATACTGTCCAACGCCGATTGCTTTCGGCTCGATTTTAACCAGCTCAGCGAGCGGGTCTTGCAGTCGTCTTGCGATCGATACCGCACTTCTGAGCGTTAAATCGAGTTCGGGCAACTCGTCCGCTGCCAATTTCGATGCGGAATATACAGACGCTCCTGCCTCGCTAACTACCATATAATAAACTTTTCGGTCACATTCTTTTATAGTATCGGCGGCGAACATTTCGGTTTCTTTGGTAGCCGTTCCGTTGCCGATAGATATAATATCAACATTGTATTTGCTTATGAGCTGTTTGAGTTTTTCTTTCGACTGCTCGACCTTGTCTTTGTGAGTGGGATACAAAACCGTTGTTGCAAGAACTTTTCCGGTAGCGTCAACAACCGCCGTTTTACAGCCTGTGCGATAACCGGGGTCAAGACCCAAAACAACCTTGTTTTTAACCGGCGGCTGCATGAGAAGTTGTTTGAGATTTTTTGCAAACACTTTTATTGATTCTTCGGCGGCTCTTTCGGTGAGGTCGCTTCTAATCTCTCTTTCGATAGAAGGATAAATAAGACGCTGATATGCGTCATCACACGCATTTTTAACAAGAGTGGAGCTTTCGGAATTTCCGTGAACGGTCTTTCGATATATTGTATTGAGAGGCTCGGTGTTGTCGCAAGCGACATCAACTTTTATCATGCCTTCTTTTTCGCCTCGGTTGATTGCCAAAATTCTATGATTCGGAATTTTGGATGCTCCCTCAGAAAAATTATAGTATTGAGAATACACGCTTTCTTGTTCTTCGTCTGTCGCTTTAACGGTGATTACTCCATTTTTAGCGGTGATATATCGGATACTCTTTCGGATTTCGGCATCATCAGAAACCTGTTCGGCAATTATATCCATAGCACCGGCAACGGCATCGTCAACGCTTTCGACACCTTTTTCGGTATTGATATATTTTTCGCCTTCGGAGTACGGAGCAAAGCTGCTTTCTTGTTTGAGGATAGCTTCGGCAAGGGGTTCGAGTCCTTTTTCTTTAGCCACAGATGCACGAGTTTTTCTTTTAGGTTTGAAGGGGCGGTAGATGTCCTCAAGTTCGCTGAGGGTGGCGGCTTTTTCTATATTTTGAGTAATTTCATCGGTGAGTTTATCTTGTGCGGATATGAGATTTTTTATTTCGTCACGGCGTTTGTCGAGATTGCGGTAATACTCCAATTTTTCTGAAAATTCTCTTATACGCTGGTCATCAAGAGAGCCGTGCATTTCTTTTCTGTATCGGGCGATAAACGGAATTGTGTTGCCGTCATCGAGCAATGAAATAATGTTTTCGGCATACTCCTGACGTATATTCATTTCTTTTGATAAAATTTCGGAATAATTCATTTTAACAAATCTCCTTTGTTAAGCAACGAGCCATTTATATTTTTCAACACTGTAAAGCGGTACGAGCGGAATCATGATGGGAGTCTTTTTGACGTAGTTTTGATATTCGGGGTCTTGACCATAGCTTTTGTTTTGTCTGATTTCAAGCCGTCTTGCACCGCCGAACATAACGTATATAATTCCCAAGTAGCCTGACAAAGCACAAATCCATTGAAGAACGCCCGAACACGCATTAAGTCCGCCGACAAAAACGCCAGTCCAGAAGAGCATTTCGCCGAAATAGTTCGGACATCTGACTATTTTGTAAAGTCCCGTGTCAACAAAGCGTTTGGGATTTTTCTTTTTTGTGACATTTTTTTGATAATCTGCAAGCGACTCCACACACAGCCCCGAAATGCTTATCAATGCTCCCAAAATAACAAGAAAGTCCGTGCCTTTGCCGTTAACGAGTCTAAACAACACGGGCGATGTCTGACAGGCATACAGCAGAGCCGCACTGCCCCAAATAGCACATTTTACTCCGATTTTCATACCGTCACCGGACTTGATTTCGGTTTTCATTTTTTCGTTGTATGTGCTGCTCTTGATTTCTCTGTATGCAAGATATCCTCCCAGCCTGCAACCGTAAATTATAAACAGTATGCTCGCAAACGCTGTGCCGAATGTCAGCGATTTTCCAAATGCAATCAGCATCGCAACACCTATCGCCGCTACAGCGAATCCGTATCCCAGCGATATAAACCAAACGTATTTCTTGAATCCAATACTGCTGAAAAGTAACGCTACTATAAGCATAATTAAGAACATCATTAATATCACCTCTTTTTTTTCTTGGGAAAACCTTTTTTGAAAAAAAGGTTTTCCCAAACCCTTTCCAAAAAACTTTAACTGGGTTTATGCTATATTTATATAATAATACTAAAAAATGAAAATGTCAAACCAAAAACTTTTTTATTCCGGAAAAACACTTACTTGATAAGTATGAAAACAAATCCGAATGTGGTGTTTGCTTCCGAGGCTTTTCTTGGGAAAACCTTTTTTGAAAAAAAGGTTTTCCCAAACCCTTTCCAAAAAACTTTAATTGTGTAAAAAATGTTTATTAACATAGAAACAAATCCGACTGCG
>CACXHC010000185.1 GCA_902767285.1 uncultured Ruminococcus sp. | reverse complement strand
GTAACTCATTTTCGAGTCGTTGTCTTTATTTTTGTGCATTTTTTTAATTTGCTCATTTATAGTTAAATAGTAATCTTGAGATTTTTCTTTGTGTATGTCGGAACGGCCTATGAATGTATCGGTAAAATCATCAGTAAAATCGGAATCGCCGACAAGTCCGAAAAATATCGACCAGCAGGTATCAAATGCCAGTTGAAAAGCCTCTTGCTGAGGAAGCCGGCTCAGTCTTTTGGTAAAAAAATACCTGAATATCCTGTTCTTCTCTTCCGTAAAGAGAGTTAATATCTACATCAAGGGCATCTGCTATAAAAGGGATCATTTCTGCATCCGGAACACTCCCTCTCTCCCACTTTGAAACTGCCTGTGTAGTAACTCCGATTATGCTTCCAAGTTTTTCCTGAGTGTATCCTTTTTTATTCGATATTTTTTGATTTGCTCTCCTATACTTGCCATAATCAAATCTCCTAAACATAAAAAATTTATGTTGTCATTATACCTTTTTTTTGATATAATATCAACATATAATTGATTTTTTACAGGAGTAATTTATCGCAATTTTAGTCAAACAGATATTTGATGACTGTTATCTTAAAATATATTTGAGTATTTTGTTCAAAATATGTGATGATTTTTTGTCAGATACAGCAGTTGTAGGCTATTGTGAATTTAACCAAAATATGCTATAATATACTGTATATATATGTATGGCATTTGATGTGCCGTTACACCGTACTGTGAACAATTATTTTGTAAAAGAGGAATATTTTATGACCGGAAAAAGCCGTTTTGGATTAGCCGTTAAAGTTTCTGTAATAACTTTGATATGTATTGCCTTAAACGTGGGCGGAGATATTTTTACAGATTTATATTCTGTTCCTGCTATGATGGATTCGTTCGGTACGATTTTCGCCGCATATATTTTTGGACCTATATGCGGTGCTGTTGTGGGTTTTACATCAAGCATTATTATGTCTTTTTGGAATAACAAACCGGTTATTTATTGTTTGTCGGGAATTATAGTCGGTCTTTGCGTGGGAATAGCAGCTCGCCGAAAATTTTTTGATACGCTGTTTCATGCTATGTCCATTACCGGAATTGTTACAATTGTTTCGGTGATTTTTTCTACAATACTAAATGCAATATATTTCGATACAGATACAGGTAACGTTCTCGGTGACGGTGTTAGAGATTTTTTTATGGTCAACGGTATGCCTAAAAATCTTGCGGCATTTATAGGTCAATTGTATCTCGAATTTACAGATAAGCTCGTTTCAATTGTTGGTGTATTTTATGTAATACAGTCCATTCATGCGAAAAAATCAAAAATCGCAGATAAAAAGAAAATTTCGGCAAATGACAGAAATAAAACTTTATCTGCCATAAAAAGTATAACTGCACTGTTTTTGATTCCCGCCGCTCTGTCTTTCTTATGTGAAATAAATATTCATGCAAGTGCAGACAATATTTCGGATTCCGAAAGTTCGTCATATATACGAAAAATTTATAACGGTGACAACGGTCTTTCATGCGGTCATGCAAACGATGTTGTTCAAACTAAAGACGGTATTCTGTGGGCGGGCAGTTACTCGGGTTTGTACAGATATAACGGAAATACTTTTCGACACATGGACGAATTTGATTCCGTAAAAAACGTAAACTGTCTTTTTGTTGATACCGAAAGCAGATTGTGGATTGGTACAAATGACAACGGTGTTGTTCTTTCAATCCATGAAAAAATTATGGCTTCTTCAAATGACTATACAGGTTTGCCGAATAATTCGGTTCGCAGTATTACTCAAAGCTCAGATGGGCTTTATTATATCGGAACTTCCGACAAAATGGCTGTGGCTCGGCTCGAAACAGGTATCCATATAATAAAAACTTTGGACGACGTTTTGTTTGCAAAATCATCATCTGCCGATGATAACGGCAACGTTGCCGTTACTACCGGGTCGGGGAAGATATATATTCTCAGAGAAGGCGATGTTGTCTATGAAATAATCTCTGACGATACCGATGTCAAATTTACTTGCTGTACTTTCGGCAAAAGCGGAGAACTTTTTGCAGGTACTGCCGACGGTCATGTATTAATATATAATGTAGGCGAAAAAAGTGCCGAGTGTTCTGAAAATATAAATTGTGAATCGCTTTCCGGACTCAATAATATTTATATATCTGATAATGATGTTGTTTGGGTGCTTTCGGATAACGGCGTTGGTACAATACATCAAAGAAAGAATTTTGAACATCTTGAAACCGAAGGTTTTAATTATTCACTCGAAAAAATGGTGGTGGATTATCAAGGCAATCTGTGGATAGCATCGTCAAGAATGGGACTTATGCAGCTTTCCGCCTCCCCTTTTACCGATATTTTCGCCGAGTACGGACTCGAACAGCAAGTTGTAAATACTACTGCTCTTAAGGATAATTATATATATATCGGAATGGACGGAGGGCTTTCAATAATAGATACAGCAAATAAAAAAATCGTGGAAAATGAGCTTACTAAATTACTTTCAGATACGAGAGTTCGCTGTATTATAAAAGATTCTTCTAATAATTTGTGGATATGCAGTTACAGCAAAGGCTTAATAAAAGTAAAAAGCAACGGAGATATAGTCAGATTTGACGGCGAACAATACGGCATAGGCTCTCGGGTTCGTGTTTGTATGGAGTTGAGTGACGGTTCTGTTATTGTGGGAGGAGATTTGGGTCTGTATTTCATTAAAGACGAACAAATTACCGGACGTCTTATTTTTGGTGAGGATATGGGTGCCGCAGAAGTTCTTTGTATATACGAATATCCCGATGGAACTGTGCTTGCCGGTACTGATGGCAACGGTATTGCCGTAATAAAAGACAAAAAAGTCGTAAAAAATTATACAAGAGATGACGGACTTACCTCCGATGTTATTCTTCGAATGGTCGGAGATTTAAATAAAAATGATGTTTTTGTTTCCACGGGCAACGGATTGTGCTACCTTAAAAATGATAAAATAAATGAGTTTAAAAATTTTCCTTATTCGAATAACTTTGATTTGATTCTTGATGATGACGGCGATATATTTGTTACGGGAAGTTCCGGAATTTATGTGTGTCAAAGAGAAAATCTTATTTCGGGAAGAAATCTCGACTATATTGTGCTTAACTCGAAAGTTGGTTTGATTGGTTCTTTGACATCTAACGCTTGGAATGCCATAGACGAAAATAAAAATGCCTATTTTTCAACTGACAGAGGTGTTTTCAGCGTTAATTTAGATGCTTACAAAACAAAACGCCGTTTTTACAGATTAATGATTCCGGAAATACTTTTGGATGGAAAATCTTTTTTGAGTAAAAACAGAACCGGTATTATAATCGAAAAAGATGTTAAAAGTATAGAGCTGGTTCCCGAAATAGTCAACTATACTCTTGAAAATCCAACTATTTCTTATAAGCTCGAAGGGCTTGACGACTCGTGGAAAAGCGTTTCGCAAACCGAGCTTTCGCATATAGTGTATACAAATCTCCCTGCCGGAGAATACGAATTCCGTTTGGCAATACTCGACCCCGAAACTGGAAAAAGTCTGGAAGAATGTTCATACAGTTTCGAAAAAGAAAGGGCTATTTACGACAATAAATGGTTTATTGTATACATGATTGCTTTCGGAGGGTTATTCATAGGCTGGCTTACTTGGTTTATAACAAGAATGCAAATGCAGAGAACTCTCGAAATTCAACAAGCCAAATTGTCACTTGCACTTCAGCAAGTTAAGCTTGGCAACGAAACTATTCTTGCTATTGCTAAAACTGTGGACGCAAAAGACGTTCGCACAAGTCAACATTCTCAGCGTGTTTCGGAGTACACTGTCAAAATAGCCGAGAAATGCGGATTCGATGAAGAAGAACTCGAAAATATCAGAAAATCCGCTTTGCTTCATGATATAGGTAAAATAGGCATTCCCGATGCCATTTTGAATAAACCTTCTCGACTGACTTATGAAGAATACAAAATTATGAAAACTCATGTAATGCGTGGTGCCGAAATCTTGAAAGAGTTCACGCTCGTTAAGCATGCCGATGACGGTGCGAGGTATCATCACGAAAGGTATGACGGCAAAGGTTATCCCGACCATCTTTCGGGAAAAGATATTCCGCTGTACGGACGTATTATTGCTATCGCCGATGCCTTCGATGCTATGACTGCTAATCGTATTTACAGAAAGCGTCAGGATTTCGATTACGTTATGAATGAACTTCGCAACGGCAGAGGGACACAGTTTGATCCCGAATTGCTTGATATTTTCCTTGGTCTTATCGAAAGCGGTGAAATAAATATAGAAAAACTTTACAGCAAAGATGAAGAGAAAGGAGATGACGGCAATAATGAAAACAAATCTTAAAAAGATTGTAAATATAATATATGATGATATAAAAATTGAAAAAAATTCGCTTATTCCTTTACTCATAACGGTTGCTTGTACTGTTTCGCTGTGCTGTGTTCTTCATTATTTGGGAGTTTTTGTTGTAAATGAGAAAGAATCCGTTACGGTCGGTTTTATGTGCAACGGAGATGAAAGCACTTCTCACAGTGAAGACTTTCTGCGTGTGGTAGATATACTTGAATTAAAATTCGGTTCTAAAGTGAATGTTGTTGTAAAAAGTAATGTTCCCGAGTTATATGCCGAACAAGTTCTGAATGAACTTATGGAGGAAAACTGCGACATCATTTTTTCAAACAGCTACGAATTTGGAGATGATTTGAAAAAATTTGCCCAATCTCACCCCAAAACGGAGTTTTGTCAGGCAACTTGTTCAAATGCAAACGAAGAGCCGCTATTAAAAAATTATCATACATTTATGGGAAGAATTTACGAGGGATGGTATATTTCGGGCAGAGTCGCCGGTTTTCAGCTTAAACAAATGATAGATAACGGTGAAATAACTGATGAAGAAGCATGGCTGGGATTTGTTGCCGCATATCCAAATTCCGAAGTTATTACGGACTATACCGCTTTTGTACTCGGTGCAATACGTGAGTGCGAAAGTGCTAAAATAAAAGTAAGATATACAAACTCATGGTCAAATTATTCGGAAGAATACAGAACTGCAAATCTGCTGATTGAAGAAGGCTGCATAATAATATCTCAAGATACGGATACGAGCGGTACTGCCGTCGCCTGCGAAAATACTAAGGTAGGACATGCGGTGTATCATATAAGCTATAATCAAGATATGTTGTACAATGCACCAAACTCAACGCTTGTCGGAGCGAGAATAGACTGGTCGCCGTATATTTGTTCAGCGGTCGAGGCGGTCATCACAAACAAAAAAATAAAAAAAAATGTGGAGGGCAGTATTCACGGCAACGACTCAGGCGGGGGATTTAATGAAGGCTGGGTCAAAATGCTTGACTTGAATCGTGCTGTTGCACCTGATGGAAGCGAAGATATAATAGACGAAAGTATAAACGAATTTAAAAAAGATATATGTTCCGTTTTTTATGGGGACTATCAAGGAAAGAATCCAAATAATGAAAATGATGTTTGCGATTTGAACACTGTTTACAAAGAGTGTCGCTACCAATCGGCACCGTCATTTCATTATATTATTAATGATATAGTTATAATCGAAGAGTAATTACATTATTTGTTTTCTCCAAAATAATGTTATACCAATTTTTTTCGGAAAGGAGAAGCATGGTATAAATTTTATATTGTGCAAGGTATAGTATGAATTTTAAAACGTATGTTCAAAATGTTATAGCCTCTTACGTTGAAAAAAAGGACAGTAATGTTATTTTTATAAAACATTACAATACGTTAGATATAACAAAAAATGAGATTCTCGCCGATGTTGATGAAACAAGCGATAAAGTATTTTTGTATCATGAATATGAAATGCACGTTATGCACAGCACCTTTGCTCCGTTTCTACAATGGATAAAAGAATGCTATAATACTTATTATAAAGACCAACTGTCTGTTGAGGATTTTTTGAAAGAATCAAACGTCTACTCTATGCAAATTGAACCGCTGGCAACTTTTATTCGTGATGATGACTGCTCAAGAAGAGAAGATGTGCTGTATTTTGAAATAAAATACGAAAGTCATAGAATGCAACAAAGTATAATCAGTATTCTTGATTATATTTCCAAAGAACATCATTTGGTTCTTATTTTGTCAAAATTTCATTTGGCACCGTACAGCACGATATGTCTTTTTAATGCTATTGTCGAGCAATCTTTAAATATTCACGCAATATTGATGTATAATGATGAGTTCATTATAGATGATTACAAAAAAGACGTTTGGAACAATTTGTTCAGCTTGGTTGAAAATCAGAATCTTCAACTTGAGTGGGGCAGCCTCGACAGCGAAAAAACAATGGACGTTCACGACGATTTTTGGTTCGATAAAAATTTACAGCATGAGTATTATGGCAAAATAAAAAATATGTATTTTACTTTTTCGCTTCACGACGCATATTATTATTTGAATGATATAATGAATCGTGTTGACGAGAAAACTGTTTCGCTTACCGATGAAGAGTATATAAATTTCTTGCAGATTTTTGCACTTGTTGATATGGATCTCGGTCTTGTTGACTATGCTCTTGTTAATTGCGATAAACTTTTTGACATGAATTGTCATTTAAACCAAAATTTGTATGTTCGTTACAGGTATTATTATGTCTGTGCAAGAGCAAGAATGATAAAATCTCAGACAAAGTTCGTTGAGGAGTGTTGTGAAAAATGTATCAAAATAGCTGACGAAATTGGTGACAGCCTTTTGGCTTATAAAGCTGAAATCTTGTTGTGGTCGGCTTATTGCAGTATAGGAAAAGATATTTTTGAGTACGATTTTACTAAAAAAATAGATGACGAGTTTATTCAAAAAACTCAATTTTATGGTTTTAAAAATGTATTGGCATATTTTTATGTTTTCGGTTTTGAAAACGATGAAGAATCAATCGATAGTATAGCGGCAGGAACAAAAGAACCATATTACTTTAATTTGGGCATCGAAGCAGGTACACAAATCGGCAACGATAATTTTCTTATGAATGCTTATATGAAAAATATCATATTGTATTCACGTTCAAGTCATCATGAGTTTGTACGAGAAATGTACAAAAAACGTCTTGCTGTTTTGAGAAGACCCAATCCGCTGAGAGAAGCTCACATGCTCGCCGGCTTGTCTTATAACAGCATTGTAATGGAAAAATTCGAGAAAGCTCACGAGTATCTGTTTAGAAGTGTTCTCACTCTCACCGATCTCGAAGAACCTGATGATGTTATGAACTCTCTATATAATTTGGTTATGAATAACTTTGTTGCCGAAGATTACAACTCTGCAATAGAAACAGTTCAGTTAATACTTAAAATGCTAAAAGAATTTGGATACAGATCCATAAGAGCATGCAGTACAACAAAATTATACGGTCTTATCGCAATAGGTTGTTATTATCAGAGAGAGTATTATAACACTTACTATTTTATGAGCAAAATGGAAGTAATAGTCGATTATATGCTGAGAATCCTTCAGGAAAACAACGAGGGAAATTGGGACGAGGATTTTTTGATATATCATATAATCAAAGGTATGCTGTATAATTACGAGAATAAACTTGAACTCGCACAAAAGGAGTTCGATGAGGCTTACATTATTCTTAAAAGAACATCGAGTTCAAGATTTTATTTGGTATCCGTTTTTGCATTCGAACAAGCAAATCTTTATTTTAAACAGGGACTCAAAGATAAAGCGGACAAGACGATTGCTGAGGCAATTAGTTTCTGCGAAAAAGAAAAACTCCAGCGTCAAAAAACTCGACTTCAGTATTTTTCCGAACACGGTGTACGCATTACCGAGCCTATTGTCCGTCAGCAAAATGTATATCCGGTAGAACGTATGCTTCAGATAGCCAAACAGTCAGGCACTCATATAAAACTTACACGAAAAGAAAAAGACATCAAATTTCTTACGGTTTTACAGGAAGCCATAAGTCGTGAAAATATAGGTGTCAACGATCTTTATCAAAATACATCGGCTGTTATAAAAAACAGCTACAATCTTGATGACATTATCATTTTCAGACGCAAAGACGGCAATCTCGAAATAATGCAGGATTCCGAAGAACATGACCGTCATATTTCGGCGGAAGATGCCGACAAGGTTTTCGAATTTTTCAAAACTTATAAACAAGCATTTCTTACAAATCGTGTTGATAAAAATTTCATACAGTTCTCCCCCATTATGAAATATTTTGGAGAACGAAATATTATGACAATTATCGGAATACCTATTTTGGAACAATCCGGCACTGAAAACGTGTTTATTGGCATTATTAAAATTAAGCGTCAAACCGTAAGCGGTCGTTATATTTTCGGCAGTGATGAGCTGATGATTTTAAAATTTGCGTTTAGTCAATTCTGCGAAATGATGAGAAGAATCGACAACCGAGTTATGATAAAGAGAATGAATCAACAGCTCGAACAATCGGCTATAACCGACCATCTTACAGGCATCACCAACAGAAGCGGATTGAGCAAGCAAGCCGAATTTATTTATGCTCAAAGTCGCAATATCAATAATATACTTATTTATCTTGATTTGGATAATTTTAAGTATTATAACGATACTTTCGGACACGAAGTAGGAGACTTGGTTCTTGTTACTTTTGCCGAGATATTTAAAAGAATGACTTTGGAGAAAGGTCTTGCAGTGAGATACGGCGGAGACGAATTTATTATTCTTCTTTATGACCAATCAGAACAGGACGGCGTGCGGTTTGCGGAACAAATCTATTTTGAAATTCAGGACGGCTTTGTTGATAAAATTAAAAAGAAACTTAACATGGAAATTACTATTCCGGATAACAGAAAAATATCATGTTCGATAGGTATTGCCTCATTTAAAGGCGGCTCGAAAGAAGATTTTGAACTCGCACTTAACAGAGCCGACCAAATGCTTTATTATGTAAAGCGTCACGGAAAATCACATTATAAATTGTATGATGTCAACGAACAAATAGATTGATTTTTTTGAAATACACTCGAAACCGCCGAGAATCTTTCGAATTTCATGTATATTTTTCCGAAAGGAGATTTTCATTTTATGAATTACATCAATTTTGAACCGGCGGCACTGATTCTGTCTGCATTATGTATGGTATACGTTACAACTGCCAAAAAAAGACAATATCGAATATCTAAAAATATAAAAAGCAATTTTATGAATCAGCATTTTATATTTTTGTTTATGCTTATATCAACAATTATATCATCTGCAACATCGGTTATAGGGGCATATCTTCAAAATATCGCTTCAGAGAAAGTTGTATTTTGGCAATATCTTCTTCACGCATTATATTTCTTTTTTCACAATATATTGCCGGTATGCTTCACATTGTATGTTATGCATGTCAATGGCTCAAGTGCCAAAAGGTCAAAAAATTTCTATATATTGTTTTCTTTCCCCTTTGTGATTTGCGAATTGCTGGTTCTTACAAACAGTTTCACCGGATTTGTGTTCTACATGGACGAAAATTTTGTTTATCACAGAGGTTCTCTCATAACTTTTAACTACATTGTTGGAACGGCTTATTTTGTTTCGGGATTTGTGTTTTTTTTCAAATACAAAAGAGCTATTTCAAAATACGACAGTCATGTAATAGGCGGTCTTTTGACTCTTTCGGGCATAGGCGTAATATTGCAGGCTGTAAACTCGAATATCATAGTCGAGGTTTTCGCCGAATCGCTCACAATTGCCGGCATGATGATGATGATTGAGGAAAGGAGCGGTTATATTGACCAAACTACGGGAGCGTTGAATCGTGTTGCTTTGGTCGATAATTGCCGTAAACTTGTGGAAACTAACCAAAGTTTCAGAATTGTACTTGTTAAATTAACCGATATAGATTTAATATCAAAACTCTTTAACAACAGGGAAATCGACAGTCTGCTTATGCAGATTTCGGGATGGTTAACGTCTATTTCCTCGGAAGAAATTCTATATAATTATAGGAGCAACGATTTCGCAATTTTGTATAACGGAACAGATGACAAGCCCGCCGAGGATACTGCCGAGGAGATTTTGGAACGATTCGGCAAGGAATGGAAAAACGGAGATGCTTATTTTCTTTTGGAAGTTGCTGTGAGCATTATTCGTGTTCCAGAAGATGTATCAACGCTTGAGGAGATAACGGAAATTTTGGCATCGGGGTATCGCAAAACAAATTTGGGTTCGAGATTGGTTCCGTACAACGAACTTTTTGCAAACCGCCGCAACAGAAAAATCGAACAGGCTCTGCGTGATGCAATAAAATCAAAACTTCTTCGTGTATGGTATCAGCCGATATGGTCTGTGGAGGAAAAGCGAACTGTTGCCGCAGAAGCATTACTCCGTATAGACAGTGACGAATTGAGAAAAATTTCTCCCGAAATATATATTCCCATAGCCGAACAGTGCGGTATAATAAGAGATATAGGTCTTTTGGTTTTTGAAGATGTCTGCCGTTTTTTAAAAAGTGTTGACTACGAAAGTATGGGAATCAAATATATCGAAATAAATTTGTCACTACATCAATTTATATTCGATGACCTTGTTGAGAGTTTTGAAAAAATACGAAATAAATACGATATTCCCGTTGAGGCTATAAATCTTGAAATTACGGAATCTGCGTCTATAAAAGATACTCCAATGGTTGAACAAACCATAAAAAAAATGCGTGATATTGGATACTCTTTCTCTTTAGACGATTTCGGAACAGGGTATTCAAATCTAATACAGTTTATGAACGGAAGCTACAAAAACGTTAAAATAGATAAATCTCTGCTTTGGGAATCTGACAATAACGAAAAAAGTGCTTGCCTGCTTGATAATTTGATACGAATTATCCGAAGCTTGGGTTATAACGTTGTTCAAGAGGGCGTCGAGACTTCTGAGCAGCTTAAACGTACCGAAACATCGGGCGGAAATCTTATACAGGGATATTATTTCAGCAAACCTATTTGCGAAAAGGATTTTATTTCGTATCTTGAACTTGAAAACAATAGAATCAAGATACCTGTTAATTCTTAATAAGCAAAAGGTGCTGTGAAAAATTGGCTTCCTTGGGAAAACCTTTTTTGAAAAAAAGGTTTTCCCAAACCCTTTCCAAAAAACTTTTTTATGGTAGAGTAAGTTTAGTATGCTATCCATCACAGTAATCTTACGGAATAATGTTTGCTACAAAACACAGCAACAAATCCGACTGCGTACTTGTGCAGTCGGATTTGTTTCAGTTTATAAAAAATTAATTGAAAAGCGAAAAATTTATATAGTAAAAGTTTTTTTTGCTTCTTTTTTTTC
>CACXHC010000184.1 GCA_902767285.1 uncultured Ruminococcus sp. | reverse complement strand
TAAAAATTTTTCTTCTTTTTTTTGAAAAAAAAAGAAGCAAAAAAAACTTTAATTAAATGGAAAGTAAGTTTTCTTATTTACAGTGAGTTTTCTTTTATCTTCCCACCCAAATACACATTAATTAAAAGTTTTTTGGAAGGGGTTTGGGGAAACCTTTTTTTCAAAAAAGGTTTCCCCAAAAAAATCTAATCTCCAAGAAAAGCCCCCTAAAAAAGTTAATCATCATCGGCATTAAAAGATTTATCTTCAAAAAAGCTCATAATATCAGAAACGGTGTCGGCACTTTCCGAGAACTCGTCATCGGCGAACGTACCCTTGATTGGCTGAAAATCCTTATTTCCTTTTTTTTTATTTTTGGAGTTGTTCTTTTTATTGTTGCGGGAGAATTGATCTTTAGCGAAAGGCTGTTGTTTTTTCTGCTTGTCCGACTGCTCCGCAGGTGCGATTTTATCTAAATTTTGATTAACGAAATCTTCCGCAATTGCACTAACTGAGGTTTCTTCTTCGGCTTGAGATTGGTTTTGTTCTTCTTCTTCTTCTTCTTCGTCGTCATCATCATCATTCAAGACAACGGGATTTACAGGCGGTTCGGGTCTTTCACGCAGTTTAGCCAGTTCAGCTTTCAAAAGCTCGTTTTCCTTTTTCGCCTCTTCCAACTGCTGACGGATAGAGTTTGTATCTCTCAGATAGTCCTTTATTTGACTACGCATAGCCGAGCCATCGCCGATAGCCTTCATATAGCGGTCGCAGTAATCCATAGCCACAAAAAGCGATACTTCTGTCATATTTCGAGTAGGCATGTGTTCCGAAAGAGTTTTGATATTGCGTTCAACACGCTGTGCAACGTTGTCTATATACGATTTGTCATCATCTGAAGTCAAAGTTAAATTATAATTCAAAATTCTTATAGTGTGCTTTGCCATATTGTCCACGTCCTTTTCATAAAAATTTGTCGAAAATGTGTGCTTTTCCTTATTATACAACACCGTTTGAGTAATTACAAGATTTTTTTTGTACCCGCTGAATATTTGTACACAGGAAAAAGGACGCACGATTGCAATGCGTCCTTTTCCTGTTTTGTTTTGGGGTTATTTTATCTTAATATAAGAAAATAGCAGGGTCAACGAAAACTCCGTTTTCGATTATTCTAAAGTGAAGATGTGGGCCTGTCGAATCGCCTGTCGAACCAACTGCCGCAATTACTTCACCTTGCTCGACCTGTTGCCCGTAAGCAACATAAACATCACTGCACTGAGCGTAAGTCGTTTGATAACCGTTGCCGTGATCAATAGTAACGTAACATCCCAAACCCTCTGTGCCGTAATCCTTGACTACCGAAACAACAACTCCGCTTGCCGATGCAACCACAGGTGAACCATACGCCGATGGCCCCGATATGTCAAGACCTTTGTGTAAATGCTCTGCTGTGTCGTATCCGAACACGCCCGTTACTTCCCAACAACTCGGTGCAGGCCATATAAATTGCTTGCTCTGCTGATTTTCGGATGTTTCGGGTTGTTCTTGTTGTTCTTGTTGCTCTTGTTGCTCTTGTTGTTTGTTCTGTTCGGTGTCTGAATCTGTATTTTTCGACTCGGTATCCGAATCTGTCGTTTTCTCTTTGTCCGATTTATCGGAATCTATGTCGGTCGCTCTTTCGTCATCAGGGGCAACCGTGATTACTTCAGTAACAGGCTTTTTAGTTGCAACAACTTTTATATGCTCCGAAGATATTTTCTCATCGTCAATGTAAACATTTCGATTTGTCGCTATACCCTCGCCGAGCTTGCCTTCTGTTGTCACTTTCTCATAGCCCGACTGCTTTGTTGAATCAGCCTTATAAACTGTTTTATATCTTATTTTTACGTTCTGCTCCTCAAGAGTCGTGATTTTATAGCTTATTTCAACATTGTTTTCAAGTCGCTTTTTAAGTTCCGACTTGTCCACAACTGAATCTTTAGCATAAAGTCCAACTTCAACAACAACGTTGCTGTTAAACTCAACCTTTTCGATTTCGGTTTTTTCATTCTTTTGATTAACGTTGTCGGTGTCTGTGGATGATTCTTGTGCTTTTTCAAGACTCTTTCTTTTCGATTCGAGCATACTGCCCAAAACCGCACGAGCCTCTTCTTCTGAGCTGACCGCACCTATAAAATCATCATCAACGAACACACCGCACAACTCGTCCTCAAGAACTTTGTCATTCGCAATTATCGAACGGCTTAATTGAGTTGAGTTTTGCAAATCTGTCGAATTGTTGATTATCGCAACTTTATATTGCGGTTCTGCCTCAAGCGAATCAAGACTTTTGTTTATTATACGGCTGTCGATTATGCTTGCGGCTTCCTCGACTACGCCGACATTTTCAACAACTCCGAGCTGTTCGTCATTGTAAGAAACAACAAGACCGAACTGCAAAGAGTTCATATAAAAAACGGTACTCACGAGCAAAACAAGTGCCATACAAGGCATACCATAATTTACGACATTTGAGTGAAAATCGGATTTTCTCTGTTTACGTCGCTGCTCTTGCCTTTGATAACGTTCTTCCCTTATTTGTTCAACGGTTTTCTCTTCAAATTCGCAATCATCGAACGACTCTCCCTCAGCCGACTGAAACGGCTCGAAGAAATCATCAGAATAACTCGAAGAAAAATTCGCTAAAATTTCGGGCGTTATCTCGAAATCATCTCTCTCATAATCCATAATTTAAACAACCCCTAAATCTTAATTGTTACACGTCTGTAAAATTAACTATATATATTATAACAGAAAGTTACAAAAATGCAACTACTTTTGTTAAAATTTGTAATCTTTGTGAACTTTATACAAAAAGCCCCTTGATTTTATTGTCAATAACGACTAATACGACAACAAAAATCAAGAGGATTTATCGTTTTTTTCAGTTTTTGCGTATTTGCAGAAATCTTTCATGTTACAAATACCGCACTGAGGCGAACGAGCTTTGCACACAGCCCTCCCATGCAAAACGAGTCTGTGACAAAAGTCGCTCGACCCCTCCGCAGAAAGCGACTCCGCAAGTATTTTCTCTATCTTAACGGGATTCTTTTCATCATGAAAGCCCAAACGAGCGGTTATTCTTATACAATGAGTATCAACCACAACGGCGGGTTCGCCGAAAATATCACCTCTAATCAAATTAGCGGTTTTTCTGCCCACCCCCGACAGCGACACAAGCTCGTCCATCTCTTTTGGAACAACTCCGCCAAACTCGTCACGAATCTGCTTGCACATATTCACTATATCACGAGCCTTTGTTTTGTACAATCCGCAGCTTTTTATGATATTCTCCACATCTTCAACATTTGCATTTGCGAAATCGTCCACGGATTTGTATTTATCAAAAAGAGCAGGAGTTACAATATTAACACGAGCGTCCGTACACTGAGCCGACAGCCTGACCGCAATAAGAAGCTCGTGTGGCTTTTCGTAAACAAGCGAGCATTTGGCATGGGGATATTTTTCTTTCAGAGCATTTTCGGCAAGTTTAGCCAAATCCTTATTATTCACGACTGCACCGCTCCTTCAAAAAAAGAATTAATCATCGACAGGCTGACCTCCGAGATAACGTTCTGTTTTATCTATGACACGCAAATCGTTATCGTATGTACACATACTGCGGGCCTGTTCGAAAGGAACCCATATATAATAATCGATTTCGCTTTCCTGAATATGCACATCATCGGACTTAGCCTCAGCCAAAAAGAAAACGACTCTTTTTCTGACTTTTCCGAAGGGGCAATAATCGCTTGTTTCTCTGAAACCGGGGTGAATTATAACATCAAGCCCTGTTTCTTCTTTGATTTCACGAATAGCAGTTTGTTTTTCGTTTTCGCCCAATTCAACATGACCTTTTGGGAAAGACCAATATTTGCTATTTTTATTTTTCACAAGCAAAACCATAAGATTTTCTTTAGCACGATAGATCACAATAGCCCCGCAAGATTTCTCATACAAGCAGCTTATTTTCCCCACACGAAAGCTCTTGACTTTGCGTAATCTTTTTTTGATAAGGGGTTCATAATAAATCTGCCCTTCGGGAGCGGCAACGAGTCTTGTTTGAGTTGAAACCTTGCTTTGAGCAATAGCGATAATATTGCACATAACGAGCGTATCGGGTTCGTCTTTGCTTATGACGAGTACATTTTTTCTGCGAGTTCCCGACATATAGTAGCCCGCATAAAGTCCCGTATATGGAATCGAGCCAAGAACACGCACTTCAACTTTACGGCCGAGCATACTATCTCCGCCAATATAATTATTATTTCTGTAACTATTAAATTGATATACCGGTGACAAATAAATCCCTCAATCTTTGGCAATAAAGTGAGTTGTTTGCATCGTCTATTCCGTTTATGAACATAATATCAGTAATTTGATGTTCGTTTACATATCGGCATAAGTCGCCTTTGTATAAGGAAACATCAACAACATGAACTTCGGCATAATGCGGAACAAGATAACCGATGACCGACTCTGCACAATGGTCTTTTACAATAAGTAATTTTCTGCCCGAATTCTCCTGAATATTTTCGATATACAGAAGCGGGGTATCCTTTGCAGGAAAAACCCCCAGCGGATCGGACTCCGCATTTTTTGTTGTAAAGAGGTCAGTTTCGACCTTATCATTTTTATTGATTGCGTAACAGTTATAATGCACAGGCAATTTATAATACAAAACGCTGTCGAGGTTCTGTGCAAGATACGGATTTCCGTTAGGCTGTTTTTGTTTATCGACAGTTTTTTTGATAAACTCCCCCTTAAAATCGGGAATAACGCCGCTTTTCTCCGAAAGTTTATCTATTGAATAAATCTCCTTTTGGGGAACATCGGCAGTTTCGGCGATGTCGCAATAAGCGTAATATCCGCCCAGAGCGGTCATACAAGGGTCGGTGCGATAAAAAATATACTCATCTTTATGTTTAGATAACGTTTCGTATAAATCAACATATTTCACTTTATCCGACAAATAAAGGCGAATCGTATTGAGATTATCTTTTTGAGAATACGACCCTTCGACAACGCCATCAAGACCGATTTCGGTATTTGTAGGAATTACCGCCGTATAAATATTGACATTATTTGAAACAGATGACGAAATACTATTGAGAATCGCCGAATAATTTCGTGCAGTTGTATCTATTCCTCTAAAAAGAGCATATCCGCACCCATTGGAAACAAAAATCGAGTTATCGACTGAATCGAACTCGCCCTCAGCGAAATGAATACTCGGAATATCGAGGGTTTCGGCATTTTGGGAAGGAACATCACAAGTAGAAGATTGACTATTCGGGGGCGGATCAACTTTTTTCTGAGAATCCATAAAAGAAGATATATTATCAGCGAAGAACCACACCGCACAAGCGATTGTCATTACTGCAACCGACACAGCTATAATTTTGGCGGTTTTGCTGTTGATACGGCGGTCTTTGAAACCTGTCGCCTTACGTCGCCGGCGATTATAACCGCTTGTTCTTTGTTTATATCCTCTGTGGGAATATCTACTCATATTATGCCTTCCTTGTTTTGTTGTTTTCCCGCTTTTTGAAAAAAGCGGGCAGGCGGAGCCTGCTGTCAGTTCGCACTGAAAATTACAGCGATATTTAAATTACATCTGCGGAATTTGCTTTTTTTCCCGCTTTTTGAAAAAAGCGGGGCAAAAACTTTCGATTAATGTCCGTTTGCTTTACTATTCACCAGTAAAATTTGACAAATTAACGGTGAATAGTAAAACCACATTATAAAGTACATTAACACAGTAAAAGTTTTTTTTGCTTCTTTTTTTTTCAAAAAAAAGAAGAAGAAAAAATTCAAGAAGAAGAAGAAGTGGAAGAAGTAAAATAAGCGTCAAACATAGCCTTAGCCGTATTCATAGAATAAGTACCCTGACCGCCGTGTTCGATAACGACAGCCACGGCGATTTTAGGTTTATCATAGGGGGCAAAGGCGATAAACGTAACATTGTCTGTACCTATGTTTTCGGCGGTACCTGTTTTGGCGGCTACCGCAACTTTATATTTTGCGAAAACGTCTTTCGCCGTACCTGAGGTAACAACTTTCCGCATACCTGATTTAACGGTTTTCATATTTTCAGTGGACACGCCGACAGTTTCCACGACTTCGGGATATTTGCTATTATCGAGAATAATTTCTTTGCCTGTGTAGTCCGTAATCTTGTCTATAAAATGAGTTCTGAGCCTGACGCCGTCATTTGCGATTGTTGCCGCATACGTTGCCAGCTGAATCGGTGTAAATGCGTTGTCCGACTGTCCTATTGCTGCTTGACAAGTGTTTCCTTCAAACCATGTTTCGGAATCTCTGCCGGCAAGAATTCCTCTGCTCTCGTAAAGCTCAATTCCTGTGTTTACGCCCAGTCCGAATTTTTCCGCATAAAAATCCATTGATTCTATGCCGAGTTGTCTGCCGACTTCCGCAAAATAATAGTTGCACGAAACCGCAAGAGCTTGCTCCACTGTTTCGGAACTGTGATACCCCAAACATCTTATAATATCTGTTTTATAATAATCGTAATTCTGCTTGCAGAAAATTGTCGAAGTTTTTGTTATCTTCCCTTCTTCCAGACCTGCCGCCGCCACACACGGCTTGAATGTCGAACCAACAATAAAATTGCCCGTGAGCGACCTGTCAAATAACGGGAGTGTGGGGTCGTTTATTAATTTGGAATAATATTCGCTGTCGGTCATGTATTTTTGCAAATCGTATGACGGATATGTAGCATCTGCAAGCACCGAAAAATCATCAAGATCTATCATAACGGCGGCACCTGCGACACAGTCCGAATGAATTTTTCCTGCCGCCTTCACGTTTTTGGCGAGAGCTTTGTTTGTCGCCTCCTGTAGTTTTGAGTCGATAGTCAAATAAATAGTGTTTCCGGGCACAGCTTTTACGCTTTCTATCTCGTCAATAACAACGCCATCGGAATTTTTGGTTATTTTCTTTTCTCCGTTCACTCCACGAAGATATTTTTCGCAAGCCGATTCGATTCCGCTTTTTCCGATAATATCATCGAGCGAGTAGCCGTTATCTTTCATGGAGTCGTATTCTTCTTGAGATATGGCACCAACTGTGCCGATAATGTGCGGAATAAGACTTCCGCTTTTGTAATACCGCTTGAATGAGCTTTCGCACTCCACCCCCGGAAATCCTTGGGAATTTTCAAGCACAATTGCAATCATGTCACGGCTTATATTTTTTGCAAATCGATATGGATTTGAATTGCTGTATCCCTTAAACTCCATATTATAACGAACACTTATAATATCTCGTTTTTCCTGTTTTGTATATGGGGAATTTTCCAAATCGAAACGCTCTTCAAAAGCGGTCATGCAGTCTTGAGCGGTGGCATATCTGTTCATATCGAGCATACTTTTGCTCTTTATAAAATCGATTGTGTCCTCGCTGTCAGCTTCGAATTGATATTCGCCATTGTTATCTATGTAGATTGGCAGTGCGTCTATCCATTTCTCGTGACGAATATTCATAAGATTTATTAGGCGGTGTATGACCTCGTTTTCGCTGTTCTCTTTCATGTAAAGTTTGTTGATGATTATATTATAGGCGGAATCGTTTACAACGAGTTCTTTGCCGTTTCTGTCGAGAATTTCGCCACGGCCTGCGTCCGTAGTCATGGTGTATGTTGATGTCGAGAATATATCTTGAGTATAATCTTCATTTTTGATTATCTGCCACGAAAACAGCCTTACTATAAAAACGGCAAATATAAGCAGAGTTAAAAAAGCACACAATGCGGCTCTGAAACTTGTTGAATTGTGATTTTCTTTTTTATTTTTGTTTTTACGTTTCATATCTACCTTAAACTTCACAGAAAATTAGTTTCCTTGGGAAAACCTTTTTTGAAAAAAAGGTTTTCCCAAACCCTTTCCAAAAAACTTTAATTGTTTATTTGCTAATTATATTAAAACACGTAAAATTTATATAGTAAAAGTTTTTTTTGCTTCTTTTTTTTTCAAAAAAAAGAAGAAAAAATATTTTGCTTATTTATAAATCAATTTTTAATTATCTTTGCACGTCGTCTGCTTGCCGCCGAACGCTGTGAAGGCGGAACTCGTTTTCTTTTCTTAACTTTTATTCTGCGTTGTTCCTTTCTGAATGTATGGGAAATCAAAATAGTTATGAGATATATTATCGGAGTGACCGCCCATGTGTAAACCATTCGAGTAACATAATGAGATGCAAATAAATCGCCGTATCCGTCATACTGAGGAATAAAACAAAATATAAAAAATTTCATGCTTATAACGGCGATTGTCGCTGCTCCGCTGTACATAAGCACAAAATAAATATTGCTCTTTATATATTTTTTGCTCCAATACGATTCATAGTAGCAAACAAATCCCAAAATAATTGACGTTATGCCAATGATTCCCCCTGAATTTATATCGATGATTATTCCGCACGCAACCGCAAAATACAGCGAAAACCACTCCGACTCAAAAGCCGCCGCAGATACCGCCGCAGATACAAGCAAAAGCGGTTTTGCAAAATATATTTCGGGCAGTAAAAACGGAGTTCCCTCAATTATGGAAAGAACAAATATCTCGACTGCATATATGATATACCTGTAATATTTTCTCTGTATCAAAAGCAGTCACCCCTTATTTTGCCGTATCGGTGTCAGAGGCTTCTTCAATAACGCCCTGACCCTCAAAAGACGTTATAACAACAACGTCCGAAACAGTACGCAGATCGGCATAGGGTTTTATTACGGCGAATGGCGTTGTATCGTATTGACTGTAATCGAGTTTGGTAACTTTGCCGATTACAATATCGGCAGGATACACACCCCCTACTCCCGTTGTTATTATAATATCGTTGAGCTGAATTTTGTTGTCTGCCGATATTACGGAAAGCGTCAGCTGACCCGAATCACTGAAAGCCAAACTTCCAACGGCAATTCCGCTGTCACGGGTTCGCTGATCCATAGCCCCGACTTTCGCTTCAGGCGATAATAAAGTCATAACATGACTTGTTGTAACACTGACATCACTCACCCAGCCGACAAGTCCGCTGTCGGTGATAACGGGGTCATTCACTTTAATATCGTCACGACTGCCCTTGTCGATTGTAAATCCGTAAAAATCGTCATTTGGATCACGTCTGATGACTCCCGCAACAGCTATTTTGTAATCGGGGTGGTCATCTTTAATGCCATAATATTTTTTTAAAATTTCGTTTTCTTTTTTGATTTCGTCATAGTCGATAACTCTTTGAGTAAGATTATTTATTTCGTCATGGAGTTCGATATTTTCGGCAATCAGTTCTTCTTTTGATTTGCCGTTTGCCTGATCCTGAGTCACTGTTGACGAAAGCTGTAAAAACGGCTTTGACGCTATATTATAAATATCCGAAAAAAAGTTCCGCCCCACAGCCGCCGTTACTGCGGCTGTTACTGTAAGAACAATGAACGTTGTCAGCAAAATTTTTTTTGCGTAAGACTTTTTTTTCAATTTAGATCTCCTCTAAAAAATTACTCATAATTACCGAAATAGTCATGTTCCAAATCCATTTCAAGACGTTTTCCCGTACCCAAAGCCACGCAGTCGAGGGGATTTTCGGCTACATAAACAGGCACGTTTGTTTCTTTCGAGATAAGCTTGTCAAGACCTCTTATCAACGCACCGCCGCCAGTGAGCATAATTCCCTTATCGAGAATATCGGCACACAATTCGGGGGGAGTTTGTTCAAAAGTCTGTTTTATTGCATCTATTATTATAGCGAACGAATCCGCCAAAGCATCTCGAATCTCCGCAGGCATTATTGATATTGTAGAGGGCATACCGTCAGCCAAATTTCTTCCTTTTATTTCGATGGGCTGTTCGTCCTCATACGGAAAAGCCGAACCGATTAGAATTTTAACATCTTCGGCGGTGCGTTCGCCTATCGAAACATTATGATTTTTTTTGATGTATGTAATTATGGCATCATCGAACTTATCTCCGGCAACTCTTACAGAACACGAGTGAACAATATCTCCATAGCTTATAACAGCGACTTCGCTTGTACCTCCGCCAATATCGACAACCATAGAGCCGACCGCTTCAAAAACGGGCAAATCGGCACCCAAAGCCGCCGCCATAGGTTCTTCCATAAGTTCGACATTTCTTCCGCCGGCACTTTCGGCAGCATCCTCGACGGCACGGCGTTCGACTTCGGTAACTCCTGAGGGGAGAGCAATTACTATTTTGGGGTGAACAAAAATCCCCATACGAGTAGTATCTCTTATAAAATGTTCAAGCATAGTGGCTGTTATATCAAAATCGGCGATAACGCCATCTTTGAGGGGGCGAACAGCGATTATTGAACCGGGCGTTCTGCCGAGCATTTCTTTCGCTTGACTTCCTACAGCCAAAACGTCATCGTTTCGGGTATCGACCGCCACAACGGACGGTTCACGCATAACTATACCTTTTCCCTTTATATAAACAAGAGTATTCGCTGTACCGAGGTCTATCCCTATATCTCTTGCGAACATTCCGCATCTTCCTTTCCAAACTTTGCCGACCGTACAAATTACAATAATGTTTTAAAAAAATTACATATATGTATTCATTATACCTCAAAAATTCGTATAGTACAAGAGAGAGATTTAAAAAATACATCAAAAATCGACGGCAAAAAATGAACACATTGTAAACAAATCGGCAAATCGAAAAAAAAAACAAAATAATTAGTGATTTTTTATTTGATATGTGATAGAATAAGATTAGTTATGTGCCGACATATCGGTCACACATAAGCATAAAAAAATGAGGTGATTTATAAATGGGTTTGCTTAAGCTCATATTCGGCGATTACAGCAAAAAGGAAGTTAAGCGAATAAAGCCGAAAGTAGACAAGGTTCTGGAACTCGAAGATACATATTCAGCGATGAGTGACGAAGAACTGAAAAATCAGACCAATATTTTGAAGGAAAGACTCGCCAACGGCGAAACGACAGATGACATTCTGCCCGATGCCTTTGCGGTATGCCGTGAAGCATCATGGCGAGTACTGGGCATGAAGCATTTTCCGGTGCAGATAATCGGCGGAATAATTCTTCATCAAGGCAGAATCAGCGAGATGAAAACCGGTGAAGGAAAGACGCTTGTTGCGACACTTCCGGCATATCTCAACGGTCTTACCGGCAACGGCGTACACATTGTAACGGTCAACGACTATCTTGCCCGCCGTGACTCGGAGTGGATGGGAAAATTGTATCGTTTTCTCGGACTTTCGGTAGGACTTATAGTTCACGACCTCGCACCGGCAGACAGAAAATCCGCATATGCCGCAGATATAACATACGGTACAAACAACGAGTTAGGATTTGACTATCTGAGAGATAACATGGTTGTGTATAAGGAGCAGAAAGTACAAAGAGGTCACAATTTTGCGATTGTGGACGAAGTAGACTCGATTCTCATTGATGAAGCCCGCACACCGCTTATTATTTCGGGACAGGGTGACAAATCCTCGGATATGTACCAAAGAGCAGACATTCTCGCAAAGATGATGAAGAAGAAAGTTTTCGAAGAAATCGACTCAAAAGAGGACAACGAGGACGATTACAAGCGTGAAGGAATCGACTATATTGTTGACGAAAAAGCCCGCACAGCTACTCTTACACAAGTCGGAGTTAAAAAGACGGAGCAATTTTTCGGAATAGACAACCTCACCGACCCCGACAATATTGAGATTCAGCACTATATAAATCAAGCTATAAAAGCCAACTCGGTAATGAAAAGAGATATAAACTATGTTGTTAAGGACGACCAAGTTATAATTGTAGACGAATTCACAGGTCGTCTTATGTACGGCAGACGTTACAACGAAGGACTTCATCAAGCAATCGAAGCAAAAGAAGGCGTAAAGGTAGAGAGCGAGAGCAAAACGCTCGCGACCATTACATTCCAGAACTATTTCAGACTTTACAAAAAGCTTTCGGGAATGACCGGTACTGCCATGACAGAGGAATCCGAGTTCAGCGAAATATACAAACTCGATGTAGTTGAAATCCCCACAAACAAGCCTGTTCAGAGAATAGACTATCCCGACTATGTTTTCGGCACTGAAAAAGGAAAATTCGAAGCTCTCATTGATGACATAATAGAAGCACACGAAAAAGGGCAACCGGTTCTTGTAGGTACAGTATCAATTGAAAAATCGGAACTCCTCAGCAGTCTGCTCAAAAAGAAGGGAATCCAGCACAACGTACTTAATGCAAAGCATCACGAAAAAGAAGCTGAGATTGTCGCACAGGCAGGTAAAAAAGGTGCTGTAACCATAGCCACCAACATGGCCGGACGTGGTACGGACATCATTTTGGGCGGTAATGCCGAGTACATGGCAAAAGCCGAAATGCGTAAAATGGGCATTGATGAAGAACTCATCGCCGAGGCGACAGGATTTGCAGATACAGACAATGAAGAAATTCTCAATGCACGCAAGATATTCACCGAACTCAACGAAAAATTCAAGGAAGATATAAAGGACGAAGCCGAAGAAGTAAGACAAGCCGGCGGACTCTTTATTATGGGTACAGAGCGTCACGAATCAAGACGAATTGACAACCAGCTCAGAGGACGTGCAGGCCGTCAAGGTGACCCCGGCAAATCAAGATTTTATCTTTCGGGCGAAGATGACCTTCTCAGACTTTTCGGCGGTGAAAAAATAAAGCAGATAATCAGCAGTTTCAACGTTGAGGAAAGTGTTCCGCTGGAAAGCAAAATGCTCTCGAACATAGTTGAAAGCTCCCAGCAAAAACTTGAGGGCAGAAACTTTGAAATTCGTAAAAACGTCCTTCAATACGATGACGTTATGAACAAACAGCGTGAAATCATTTACGGTCAGCGTGACCAAGTTCTCAACGGCGAAGATCTACGAGAAACAATATTTAAAATGATACGTCAGACAATCGAAAGCACAGTTGCACAGTATCTTCCTGACGATTACACAAAGGAAACATGGAACTATGAAGGACTCAAGGAATTTTACCGTGGTTGGCTCATAAACGAGCATGACGAAGATTTCGACCTTTCGGAAGAAGAACTCAGGGATACCGAAAGCGAGTATATTATTGAAAAACTCACCGAACGTGCAGCAAATCTTTATGAGGAAAACGAAAAACTCCTTCCGCCGGCTGTTATGCGTGAGGCAGAGCGAGTATATCTTCTGAAAACCGTTGACAAATACTGGATGGAGCATATCGACAATATGGATCAGCTCAAACAAGGTATCAGACTCAGAGGATACGGTCAGCACGACCCCGTTGTTGAGTATCGCTTAGAGGGATTCGATATGTTCGACTCTATGGTTGACACAATACGTCAAGAAACCGTAAAACTCATGCTTGTAGCTCCCAAGAAAATCTACGAACAACAAAGACGTGCCATGGAACAACAACAGTTAATCCAACTCGCAAAAGCAAGCCAACCCGAAGAAAAAACTCCCCCCCAACTCTCATCTGAAGAACTCGCCCAGCAAGCCAAAGAAGAGGAAGAAGCCGTAAAATCCGTCCTCAAAAGAGAACAGCTCGCCAAACCAACATGGGTTAGCTCCGATGGCTCAGAAGCTCCCAAGCCCGTCCGCTCTAAAAAGAAAGTCGGCAGAAACGACCCTTGCCCCTGTGGTAGCGGCAAAAAATATAAAAAATGCTGCGGTGCTAACGACTAACCACATTATTTTTGGGGGGCTACTCGCCCCCCAAACCCCCTCGCTTCTTTTTTTGAAAAAAAAGAAGCAAAAAAACTTTGACTATATAAATTTTAGGTGTTTAACCGAGTTTTCTATGAACTGCAACAAATCCGACTGCAAAAGTACGCAGTCGGATTTGTTGTTATGGTATTTAGTAAATATTCTTTCGCAAGTGTACGATAACACACAGCCGAACATTCAAACCCCATAATACTCCCTCTTTGAAGGAGTATTACAAAAAGTCAATTAGAATATTTTATGCTGTTTTACTTTTTGCTCATTTATAATAATTGAAAGTTTTTTTTGCTTCTTTTTTTTTCAAAAAAAAGAAGGCAGGGGTTTGGGGGCGGCAGCCCCCAAAAATCAGGGGCGGTAGCTCCCGAAAATTAGGGGCGGCAGCTCCCGAAAATCAGGGGCGGCAGCCCCCGAAAATTAGGGGCGGTAACTTCTAAGAAGGGCGATTTCGGATTTGTAGCCGTTAATATCGTTAGGGGTTTCGAGGATTAGGGGGAGATTTTGGATTTCTTTTCGGGAGATGAATTTAACAAGGGGGTCAAGACCGATGTTGCCTTTGCCGATAAGCTCGTGACGGTCTTTGTGAGAACCGAGGGTGTTCTTGCTGTCGTTGAGATGAACGGCTTTTAGCTTGCTTATACCGATAACGCTGTCGAACTTGTCCATAACGCCACCGAGGTCGTTTACGATATCATAACCGCCATCAAAGATGTGACAAGTATCAAGACACACTCCGAGTTTTTCGCTGTGGTCTACTCTGTCGATAATCGCTTTCAGCTCCTCGAAAGTTTTGCCGATTTCGCTGCCCTTGCCTGCCATAGTTTCGAGAAGAACAATCGTGCTTTGAGTTGGAGTTAGAATTTCGTTCAGGAGGTTTACTATATAAGTTGTGCCGACCTCAACTCCTTGTTTGACGTGACTGCCCGGGTGAAAATTATAATATACTCCGTTGATGTGTTCCAATCTTTGCAAATCGTCCGACATTATCATGTGAGCCAACTCTCGAACACGCTCATCTGCCGAACATGGGTTAAGAGTATAGGGTGCGTGTGCAACAATCATTTTTCCGTCGTGTTCTTTCCAATATTTGTTAAAAGATTCGCAGTCGGATACATCTAAATTTTTGCTCTTGAATCCTCTTGGGTTTCTTGTGAAAAATTGAAAAGTGTTCGCATTTATCGAGATTGCCTCTTTCCCCATGCTCAAAAATCCGTCCGCCGATGACAAGTGACAGCCGATAGTTAACATTTTTTTGTTAGCTCCTTTTTGTTAGATGTGAACTACCCATTGTCTAAAGCCAATGGGCTTCCTGCTTCATCGTCCTCGTAACCTACTAACTCCACAGGCGTAAAATCGGGCT